>CASGVX010000394.1 GCA_949346185.1 uncultured Lachnospiraceae bacterium | reverse complement strand
GCGATTTTGAATCTGCCCAAGGGGACGGAGCATTTTATGAGTGATTTGCATGGGGAATATGAGGCGTTCTACCATATTCTCAACAATTGCTCCGGCGTGGTGCGGGAGAAGGTGGCGCTGCTATTTGATGGGATATTGACCGATTTCGAGCAGCAGGAAATCTGCACCCTGATCTATTATCCCCGGGAGAAGCTTGCTATGCTAAAGAAAGATGGGGGCGTATGGGAAGAGTGGTACCGCATGATTTTGAATCAGTTGATCGAGATTGCAAAATTATTGTCTTCCAAGTATACCAGATCCAAGGTGAGGAAGGCTATGCCGGAAGAGTTTGCCTATATCATTGATGAGCTGCTGCATGTGCAGAAGGATGAGGATGACAATCAGGTGCTCTATCACGGAAAGATTCTAGATACCATTCTGGATATTGATATCGCAGATGAATTTATCGTGGCTCTGTCTGCCCTGATCAAGCAGCTGGCGGTGGATCATCTGCACATCGTGGGGGATATTTTTGACCGGGGACCCTATGCGGATAAAATACTGGATCTCTTGCAGGGGCATCATTCCCTGGATATTGAGTGGGGGAATCACGATATCCTCTGGATGGGGGCAGCAGCGGGTAATCTAGCATGCATCGCCAATGTGATTTACAATAATTTAAAGTATCGGAATACGGAAATTCTGGAGAGTGGCTACGGCATCAGCCTGCGGGAACTCACCCTGTTCGGCGTGGAGGCCTATCCCGGAAAAAGTCCCATGGAGGCTGCCCAGAAGGCCATCGCCGTCATGCTTTTCAAACTGGAGGGGGGCATCATCAGAAGGCATGGGGAGTATGGCATGGATGACAGGCTGCTTTTGGAACGGATTGATTTTGACAATGGCACGGTGGCCATCGATGGGATTACATATGAGATGAACGATCGGCAATTTCCCACGTTGGATAGAGAGAATCCCTATGAACTGTCCCAGAGGGAGCATGCCGTGATGGAGGAACTGAAGACTGCGTTTTTCAATAGCGTCCGCCTCCAGTCCCATGTCAGGTTCCTGTATGAGAGGGGAAGCATGTACCGCATCTATAACGGAAATCTTTTGTATCATGGATGCATTCCCATGGATGGCACTGGCAATTTTGAGGGAGTGCAGATGGAAGAGGAGATTTTTCAAGGGAAATCTTATCTGGATTATTGCGACAGGACGGCTAGGAGGGCGTATTTTGACAAGCACGACCAAGGGGCAAAGGACTTTATGTGGTATCTCTGGGCCGGGAGGAAGTCGCCTCTCTGCGGCAGGAATTTGAAGACCTTCGAGAGGGTATTTGTAGAGAATCGGGATGCCTGGAAGGAGGAGAATGACCCCTATTATCGCTTCTATCAGGAGGAGAAGACCTGCAATATGATTTTGCGGGAGTTTGGTCTCTATACCCCCATGTCCCATATTATCAACGGCCACACCCCTGTGAGGACGGTGGAGGGGGAGCAGCCTATTCGAGCCAATGGCAAGCTTCTGGTGATTGACGGGGGCTTTTGCAAGAACTACCACAAGACTACCGGCATAGCGGGATATACGCTGATTTACAATTCCCACGGGCTGCGGCTGAAATCCCATCATCCCTTTGAGAGCGTGGCTCATGCCCTTCGGGAGAATAAAGACATTGAGTCGGATTCCCAGATGATTGAGACGGAAAAATCCCGTATCCTTGTGCGGGATACGGACAGCGGACGGCGGATGATGGAGTATATTGAGGATTTGAAGGAACTGCTGCGCCTTTACGGCTAAGACGCTTTGCTGAACCGGCAGTGACAATGGATGCCTCCTGCCTTTGTCTGCTTGGGCATAAGACAAGGAAAAGTTTAGTAGAATAATATAGAATGAATCAGATATAGGGGATATCCATGGAGATTATTGTGAAATATGTTGACAGCATTCGTTATGCAGAGGAACTCTTTCCGGGAATACAGGTGGTGGAGCTGTTTAATCAGTATGCGATTGTGACTATTGGGGAGGAGGAGCTGAAGGAGTTTTCTGCCCTGCCGGAGGTGGTATATGTAGAACTGCCAAAAAGGGTGTATTATAACCTGCAGGAAGGAAGGCGGGCTTCCTGCCTTTCGGGCGTGCAGGGGAATCCGAATATTTCTGGCATCCAGGGCGGAACGGGGAGGAATCTCACGGGCAGAGGCGTCTTTGTGGGCATTGTGGATTCCGGGGAACGTGTTATTATATTGTCAAGTCAGAA
>CASGVX010000393.1 GCA_949346185.1 uncultured Lachnospiraceae bacterium | reverse complement strand
ATTATTTTCCGCCCTCTCGTCGGGAAGCTTAGGCATCATCTCCACCTGCACCACGGATTTCGCCCCCTGGCGCACCGCCGTCCCCACGCAGTCATTGCCAGTATCACCTCCGCCGATGACCACCACATGTTTCCCTTTGGCATCCACCCATCCCTCTTTCTTTCCTGTGAGCACATGCTTGGTAGAACGAGTCAGATAATCCACAGCAAAATAAATGCCCTCTGCCTCTCTGCCTGGCGCCTTAATGTCTCTGGGCTGGGATGCGCCACAGGCGAGAATGACGCTGTCATAATTCTTTAATAAATCCTCCGCCTTCACATTCCTTCCCACATCCGCATTACATTCAAAATGAACGCCCTCCGCCTCCATAATTTTCTGTTTCCTGTCAATCACCCATTTTTCCAATTTCATATTGGGAATGCCATACATCAGAAGCCCCCCAATATGATCGCTGCGCTCATAGACAGTCACATCATGCCCCCGCCTATTCAGCTGGTCAGCGGCTGCCAGCCCGGCCGGGCCGGATCCAACCACGGCCACACGCTTGCCGGTGCGTACTTTTGGCGGATTGGCCTCCATCAGACCATTGGCATACCCGTATTCAATAATGGCGCGTTCATTTGCCTTGCTGGCCACAGGAGCATCACTCATGCCGCAAGTACACGCCGCCTCGCACAGAGCGGGACAAACTCTGGATGTGAACTCAGGAAAATTATTGGTCTGTCGCAATAACTGCAATGCCTTTTCCAAGTTGCCGTGGTAGAGCATGTCATTCCACTCCGGCACCAGATTATTCAGGGGACAGCCGGACGTCATGCCGCCGATGTCCATACCTGACTGACAGAAGGGCACGCCGCAATCCATGCAGCGGGCAGCCTGCTTCTTCCTCTCCTTCTCGCTCATAGGCACATGAAATTCATTAAAATTCTTGATTCGTTTTAATGGTTCCAGCGCCTGGTCATCCTGTCTCTCATATTCCATAAAACCCGTTGGTTTTCCCATGTTTCTTCCCTCCATTCAAAATAGAACAGCAGTTTTTCCCGGCGAGATATTATCTAGCCTGAAAAGACTTCGCACCTTTTTTGTTGGCATAAAATGCCTCGATCTGTGCCTGCTCGTAACTCAATCCCCTCTGCTCCATCTTGGCAATCAACTCCAGCATATTGCTGTAATTATAGGAGATAATTTTCTTAAATTTAGGCAGATAGTCGCTGAAGTTTTCCAAAATCTCCCTGCCCCGCGCAGAGTCCGTAACAGCCACATGTTCCTCAATCATCTGCTTCAATTCCAGCACGTCGTATTTTTCCGTCACTGGCTCGGAGGACACCAATTCTTTATTTAATTTCAAATATAGGTCACTGTTTTCATCCAGCACGTAGGCAACGCCGCCGCTCATCCCAGCCGCAAAGTTCTTTCCCGTGGAGCCAAGCACCGCCACCCGGCCGCCAGTCATATACTCGCAGCCGTGGTCTCCCACGCCCTCTACCACTGCCGTGGCTCCGGAGTTGCGCACGCAGAACCGCTCCCCGGCAATTCCGTTGATAAATGCCTTGCCGCTGGTTGCCCCATAGAGTGCCACATTGCCTACGATAATATTCTCCTCAGCCTTGAATTTAGAACCTTTCGGGGGATAGACCACCAGTTTTCCGCCGGAAAGCCCTTTCCCCATATAGTCATTGGAATCCCCCGCCAGTTCCAAAGTCAGCCCCTTGGGGATAAAGGCGCCAAAACTCTGTCCCCCGCTGCCGAAACATTCCACCGTCACAGTATCTTCTTCCAGAGAATCCCCAAATCGTCTGGTAATCTCAGACCCCAGAATCGTTCCCAAGGTTCTGTCAATATTTGTGACCCTAGCCTGAATTTTTGCCTTTTCCCCCTTTGCCAGCGCCCTCTTTAGCTTTGGAAGCAATTCCCGCTCATCCAAAGTCTTTTCCAGAGCAAAGTCGTAGATATTTTCAGGCACAAATTTATTTTCCTTTCTCTCTGTGGCAAAAGCGGCATCTAACATCCCGCTCAAATCCACATGTTTCTCACCGTTCTCCTTCACCTTCAGAAAATCGGTGCGGCCAATCAGGTCATCCACCTTCTTCACGCCCAGCCTAGCCATATACTCCCGCAATTCCTGGGCGATGAACCGCATAAAGTTCTCAACATACTCCGGCTTTCCCCGAAAACGCTTGCGCAGTTCCGGATTCTGGGTGGCCACCCCTACCGGGCAGGTATCCAGATTGCACACCCGCATCATCACGCAGCC
>CASGVX010000392.1 GCA_949346185.1 uncultured Lachnospiraceae bacterium | reverse complement strand
CACCCATGTCTCCCCTGGCCACCATGACACCGTCGGATACCGCCAGAATACCCTGCCGGAGGGCATCACCTTCTCCTCCTGAATAACGTCAAATTTTATATTTTTATAGTGAAATAGCCCGAATAACTTCAATTCCGCCTGATAGCTTCCCAGCGTACTCACAGGCACAGACTGGGGCTCCCCCACGCCAAACATGTCAAAATCTATCTTTGCATTCCGCTCCTCCTGATTCTGAAAGAAATAGATATGATTCGGTATTTTCTGCTCTAATTTCTGCCAATACCAAATGCCAATCACAGCAGTATTGACCAAAAGCACGAAGAATAACAGCAAGCGATACTTTCTTTTTTCCATAAATTCCTCCTGTACAACATAGAAAAACTGGTATATTTTTTATCATATACCAGTCCGGAAAAATTATGCATTTTCTTTTGTTTGCTTCGCCAGCTGCCGCATCTCGCCGGCACTCTTCCTTACCGCCTCCGTAATCTTGGCGCCACCCAGT
The DNA here is from genome assembly GCA_949346185.1 of uncultured Lachnospiraceae bacterium. GTDB lineage: Bacteria > Bacillota > Clostridia > Lachnospirales > Lachnospiraceae > Butyribacter. Next base: position 1,752 of record CASGVX010000392.1, on the reverse strand, counting down.
ATCCTGGCCAGCTCCTCCACAGATTCCTCCTCTGTCAGAAGACGAATCTCCGTGTGGGTACTATCCGCCTCATTCTCCTTCTCGATTAGGAAATGAGTATCCGCCATGGCCGCTATCTGGGAGAGATGGGAGATGCAGATCACTTGGTGGCTCCTGCCAATCATGGCCATCTTTTCCGCTACCATCTGGGCCGTCCGCCCGCTGATTCCCACATCAATCTCGTCAAAAATCATAGTCTCAATCTGGTCATGCCCGGCAATCACTGCCTTGATGGCCAGCATGATGCGAGACAATTCCCCACCGGAAGCCGCCTTCCCCAAAGGGCGCAGCTCCATTCCCGGATTGGTGGAAATCATAAATTCCACCTCGTCTCTTCCCCTGGCAGTAAACTCCGCCCTCTCTTCTATGGAAATCTGAAACTGCACTTGGAGGAAGTTCAAGTCCTTCAATGCCCGTACAATCTCCTCCTCCAGTATCTTTCCACTCCTGCGCCGGATTTTCGACACCTCCCGGCACAATTTCTCCAGTTTCTTCTCCGTCTTCTGCAATTTATCCTTCTGTTCCTTCCGATGGCTGTCATACTCTTCATAGAAGGCCAATTTCTGCCGGATTTTCTCCCCGTACGCCCGAACGTCCGCCGTAGTCTTTCCATACTTCGCCTTGATGCCCCGCACCAAATCCAGACGTTTCTCTACAGCCGCAAACTCTTCCGCCCCCACGTCAAACTCGTCCATATAATCAGAAATATCCCGGTTAAAATCCGTCACCAAGGCATCAATATCAGAAATTTGTTCGAGGAACTCCGACACCCGCCCATCGTACTCTGCCAGCTGGGTCAGGGTGCGAATGCTCTCCCCCAGCCGCTCCGATACGCAGCCATCCTCCTGGCTGGTATTCTGGTACACGCCAGACAGTCCTTCCGCAATCTCCGTGGCATTGGACAGTTTCCGATAGGCCTGCTCCAACTCCTTCTCCTCCCCAGGCTCCAGCTTGGCACTTTCGAGTTCCTCCAACTCATACTGCAGAAAAGAAATCTCCCGGAGACGTTCCTCCTCTGGAATCTCCTTCTCTGATAATTCCTCCCGCAATTTCTTATATTCCCGGTAAGCATCTTCCAAGGCTTCCCCTCTCCCGGCAAATTCCTCTCTGGCGTACCGATCCAATATCTCCAGATGCGTCCCCTTGCGGAGCAGGGACTGCTGTTCATTCTGCCCATGGATATCAATGAGCACCTCCGCCGCCTGGCGAATCATCCCCACCGTAACGCTCTCCCCATTCATTCGGTTGATGGTTCTGCTGGCAGTAATCTTTCTGGATATCAGAAGAGTGTCATCCTCAAAACTGATTCCCAGAGCCTCCAGCACTTCCCTCTCCTGAATGGAATCCACCCGAAACAGCAGTTCAATCAGGGCAAAATCCGCATCTTTTCTGATCAGTTCCTTGGAAACCTTGCCCCCCAGTGCCGTGTTAATCGAGCCGATAATAATGGATTTTCCTGCTCCGGTCTCCCCGGTAAGCACATTGAGCTGGTCAGAAAAATCCACTTCCACCTCATCTATAATCGCCAGATTCTTCACATGTAAATTCAGTAACAATATTTTACCTCGTTTCTGCAAAGCGAACAAATTCCACTTTGCGAAATATGTTCACCTTAGCCTTATTATGCATTATGCAATGTCCATGCAAGCAGACCGCCCTCTCCCCGGCGGGCCTTTTCTATACAATTGCCACATTTCGAGCAATTTCCTATAC
>CASGVX010000391.1 GCA_949346185.1 uncultured Lachnospiraceae bacterium | reverse complement strand
CCATCCGCAGGAACCCTGGCCTCCCTAGCATACGCCCCCGCCATCACCTTCCCCCGAATCTCGTCCCTGCCCAATGCAAGCACCACGGCCACCTCCAAGCCGGATATCTTCCCTTGATCCGTCGTCACCAGACACTCCTGCCCTGGAAAAAAACTTTTTGCAAGCATCTGCAATTCATAATCAAAATCCATTTCCGAAAAAATAATCCCTATCATCCCGTCACCACTCTATCCTTTATCCACCCGCAACAGTCTGTCGCAATTTGCAGCGATTCATCCCCCATGCATCATGCACTCCGCAGTGCAACCTCCTGCATTCCTTGCCCATTGCCATCCAATCTTCCATCCCTCTCATCCATTGCCTGCGGCAAAGGGATTGTACAATTTCTCACTCTCAATAGATGTCATCATCCCATGGCCGGGATAAACCTTCGTGGCGGGCGCCAGCGGCCATAACTTCTCCCGAATGGAGCGTATCAGCGTGCTCATGCTCCCGGTGGGAAAATCTGATCTTCCCACGGACTCCTGAAAGAGCGTATCCCCGGAAAAAAGCACGCCCTGCTTCGGGAAATAATAGCACATCCCGCCACAGGTATGCCCCGGCGTAAGAATGCACTTCACCTTCTGCCCCATCAGCTCCAATTCCTCCCCGTCAGACAGATAGCGATCTGCCGTGACCGCCAGAGACTTCCCCAGCTGCACTGACAGATTGATTTGAGGATTTTCCAGAACCGTCCGCTCCTCTTGGGATGCAAAAACAGGCACATCCCACTTCTTCCTCAAATCCTCTACCGCCATTATATGGTCAAAATGCCCATGGGTTAATAAAATCGCCTCCATCTTCAAGTGTTTCTCTTCCACCTAGCAGTTCAATTTCTCAGCCTCATCTCCCGGATCCACTACGATACCCGCCCCGCTATCCTTGTCATAGAAGAAAAAGCAGTTTGTCTGTACCGGGCCAACCACTCGAAAATCACATACAAAATCACTCATTCTAATCCTCCTTTCTGCTTATTAAGATTGGGTTCTCTCGATATCCTTCACGCTCTCCACCTGGCGCAGCTTCTTAATCAGGTTCTGCAAATCCTCCGAACTGCGAATGCCGAAGCGGAGATTGATGGTAGCCATTCCCTGCTTGCTGGTGCGGCTGTTGATGGAGGTAATGTCCACCTTATTTTCCGTGAGAATCTTAGAAATATCCAGCAAGATTCCCCTCCTATCATAGGCGTAAATGATAATCTCCGTATCGTAGAGTTCCCCTTTATCACCCTCCGGGGCAGTCTCCCACTCCGCATCAATAATCCGCTGCCTGTCCTGATCCGGCAGGTTCATCATATTGATGCAGTCCGTGCGGTGTATGGACACCCCCCTTCCCCGGGTGACGAAGCCGATAATCTCATCCCCCGGCACCGGGCTGCAGCATTTGGAAAACCGCACGGAAACATCGTCAATTCCTGCCACCACGATACCGCTCTTTGACTTAACTGACGCAAGCTTGTGGCTATGACTGCCCTGACTTGCCTGCTTCTCATTTACCGCCTCTAGGATTTCCCTGTCCGTAGCCCGGGGGGGATTTTTCTTTCTGTAGGCATCCTGCAGCTTATTGATGACCTGCCCCTCCTTCAGACCCCCATGTCCCACTGCCGCCAGAACGGAATCCCAATCCCGAAAGCCATATTTTCTCATGCAGGATTCCATATAATCCGTCTTTAACAGATTGCTCAAGGTGATTCCCTGCACTTTGCAATAATTGTTCAGGTACTCCTTGCCCCGGGTAATATTCTCCTCCTTAAATTCCGAGCGGAACCACTGGTTGATCTTATTCTTCGCCTGAGTGCTCTTGACGATGGAGAGCCAGTCCCTGCTAGGCCCCTTGGAATTTTGAGAAGTGACAATCTCCACTCGATCCCCATTCTGAATCTGGTAGTCAATATTCACCAAGTTGCCATTCACCCTGGCTCCCACCATCTTATTTCCCACGGCGCTGTGAACCGCATAGGCAAAGTCAATGGGAGTAGAGCCCGCTGGAAGATTCTTCACATCCCCATCCTTCGTAAAGCAGTATACGTGGTCTGAAAACAAATCCAAATCACTTTTCAAGAGGCTTAAGAACTCCTTATTGTCGGACATGTCCCGCTGCCACTCCAATATCCGGCGCAGCCATACCAGCTTCTCCTCCTCGCTGTCTGCCGTGTTCACGCCATATTGGTTCTCCTTGTACTTCCAGTGGGCGGCAATACCATACTCAGCGGTGCGGTG
>CASGVX010000390.1 GCA_949346185.1 uncultured Lachnospiraceae bacterium | reverse complement strand
CGGTACTCTTGGCATCGCTGTCCTGATACCACACCACGAAATAAGGCAGGCTGGCAGTGGTGGCCACGCCGTACACCCCATTGCTGATTTCCGACAAATCCAAGACCTTTTCCCAGTTAGCCATATCATACACTTCCGAATAATCATTGAGAAAATACCGATTATCCCCAAAGAACATGGTGCTGGCGTAATCCCCCGCCTTCCCTTGGCACACTACCTTGTCCTCTTCCAAGGAATACACGAACCATTCCGTCCCCTCGGGATTCCTGTAGAATACCAGAGCGCGCTCTTGATGGAAAGAATACAGTTCCCCATCCTTGATGACTTTCTCCTTCTTCGTCTTCTCATCCACAATGCAAATCTCACTGTCACTGCTAAAAATCTGATACTGGCCAATCACAATGCCCCGGCTATATTTTTCAGGAATATCCCAGCGCCTCTGCTCCGCCCCTGTCTTAGCATCATAGAGAATCACCTGCTGCTCCCTTGTGAGAAAAAATTGATCTCTCTTCTCATTGTACAGATAATAGGCATCATCATCGTATTCCAAGGTATTGTCCATAGAAGTCGCATCAAAATGCCGATTTACATATGTGGCGTAATCCCGCACGGAAAAATACCCATTATCCGCCATGTCAATGGTGAGATTGTCGAAGGTCTGGTAGCCTAGGCTGGTCATGGGCACCGACTGCTCCACCTCCATGGTCTGGCTGTTCACCACCCACAGCTGCCTGACGCCATCCTTCTGGGTTCCCAGAATAAAATGCTGGCTCCCCGGAGAACAGGTATACCATCTGTCAGGAATCAAATCCTCCGAAGCGAACAGTTCCTTCCGCTTCCCCTTTGTATCATTCTTTTCCTGGCGATGGTAGATGCGCACCATCTTTCCCCAGTAATCCCGCAGAGCCGCATAGGAATCATCCACATAGGTGAAATAAAACGGCTCTCCATTTCCCGACTGGGAATTAATCAATTTCTTGCTGTACAAATCAAAGAAGTAAATGCTGCCGTTCCTGCAGGAAATCCCCACCGTCTTTCCACCGCAAATCACGGAGATAATATCCGAGGGAAAATTATACTTCCAGATGGCATCGCCTGACTTCTGATCCACCTCGTACAATCTGGTTCCCCGATAATAGAAGCAGGAACGATTGTTGCTGATTGCCATGGACTGCAGATTCCAGTTGGCATCGCAAAGATAATTTTCCTTTCCCTTGGTCAGGTCATATTCCACAATATGCTTCAGGCTTGCCTGGCGATCCGTGCGAAGGAAGCAGATATCCTTATTGGAAGTAAATACAATTTCCTGGCAGGTACCATCCTGGTTGATAAAGCTATTTTCGCCGGTAGCGGTGTCCAGAAGGAGAATGCCGCTAATTTTGTCCGTGGAGGCCGCCAAGGCAACTCTGGAATGATCCGGGCTGATATCCCCCAGCGTATACTCGATATCGCTGCCCAGCTCGCATTCCAGAAGCACCTCCCCATCCATTTGATAGGAATAGAGAATCCCCTTGTTGTAATCCACCCCCACGATCAAATCCTCCTTCTGGCTCACCGCCAGATCAGAGACGCCCTTTCCCTTAAAGTTCTCCTTTCCCGAATAAATATCCACAGAGACCAAGCCCTCCGTCCCCGCATAGAGCAGGGTCTTGCTGTCAGAGAGCAGAATCGCTCCCTTGGTGCTGTTGGCATAAAATGCCCGGCTGACATTTTCCAAGGTGTAGGAGCAAAGTTCCTTGGAATCGGACAGGGAATACAGGGTCACGTCCCGCTTTAGGACGTTGTTGGCGGCAGAATAATACTTTTCCACCAATGCCACCTTCTGATCCTTGCTCACCTGTACCTTGGTGTCAAAAGCCTCCTCCTCCTCTTCCAGAAGCTGCTCCTTCTGATACCCAAGGCTCACATCATAGGTTCCCATGGCCTCCGTCAGTGCCCGCATGGCATTGGATACGAAGGGTCTCTCCTGATTCTTCAAGTCCTTCGGCAATGCCTCCAAGCCCAGCTTCACCGCCGTCTTTCTGTCCGCATTCTGATATGCCTCCTGGGCATATTCAGCCAGATAATAGGACTCTCCCCGCAGGGTCTGCTGGTTGGACTGGTCCAGCGCCGTATACGCCTTCTCCAGCTGCATATTCTTCGCCATCACCACGCCAGCAAAGATTGCCGCACCGGAAACCATGGCTCCGGACACTGCCATCAACCGTCTCAGGCGGCGCTCCCGCTCCCTCTGGTACAGATCGTCATAATCCACTGCAGCAGA
>CASGVX010000389.1 GCA_949346185.1 uncultured Lachnospiraceae bacterium | reverse complement strand
AGCAAAAGTTCTCCATCTGAAAATGATTTTCTTTTTTTTCTGTCTTTTTAGCACCTTTTTCAAATATGCCAATTCTTTTTTGCTGGCCTTCTTTTTCGTACTGCTGACCGAACTGCTGCCCGAGCCGTTTGAATCATTAAGAGTTTTGTATTTCGGCGTACCGTAGCCGGTAATGGTTCCATGAGAAAGGGGGTACGTCCTCCTAGCCACCTTGTCAGAAGTATTCCCCTCTATGGTATGCAGCGTACTGCCGCTGACCTTCTCCACGATGCCCACATGGCTTCTCCCGGTCTTGAAATACACGATATCCCCACGCTTTGGCGTGTATTTTCCCTTGTAGCGGAAAAGTCCCCTTTTCTTGAACCACGCCATCCCTGCAGAGGTAGACGCAGTCTTCGGGACAATGGAGGTACTCACGCCAGCTTGGTCCGCGCACCAAGAAACAAACATATGGCACCACGCCGCACCATTCATCCCATACCACTTGCCATATTTGGTTGAATTGCGCCCCTGCTCCCTTGTTCCAATTTCCCCAATGGCTACATCGACAATATCTTTCCCCATGATCCCTCCCCTCCTGGCAATTTCAATTTGGTTCCAGGATAAATCCAGTGTCCATTGCTGGAAGATTTCCTTCCACGCTTCCTAGCAACTGATTCAATGGTCTTCTTATTCAGAGAATAAATCTTTTTCCACTTGGAACTGTCATTCAACTGCTTTTTCGCTATTTTCATGAGTGTATCGCCTTTTTTTACCGTATAGTTTTTCGATACGCTTTTGCTTTTCCTCGTTTTTTTCTTTGTAGCGGTCTTTTTGGAAGATCCCTTTTTCCCTTTAATGACCAGTTTCTTACTCCCCCATGTGTGATATTCTTTCATCGTTAGGTTGATGCAAATATCTAAGCCATATTTTTCAACATCCTCTATGATTTCATAATCCTCTATCGTCACATCGAAATCAGTATCCCAGAGTAAATCTTTATCATCCGGCGTGGTTCTTGAAAGTTTGAATGCCACCGGCTTCTTTTTCTTTTTCCATGCCTTCAGTTTATTCAGATAATATTTTGCGCTTTTAAACTCTCCTCCTTTGTATGTCGCAAAGGGATAATCCTGAATTGATGGAAGCAATAATTCAGGAATCGTGATTTCTGATAGTCCAGGGGTTTTTACCAAATTGACTTCGCCCTCATTGATGAGGGTGATAGTCTTGTTCTGATTCTTGATTTTAATGGTCATTTTTCCGGGGGTGACCGGGAATAATACCCCTCCAATATACATGCCATACACCTTAATGCACTCCTTTCGCTGAAGAAATCATCTGCTCTTCCATGGTCGTCCTCAAATGTTCGGTAACGCCGTCCAAATCCATGCTACTGTTAATATTATTGTTGTTGGTCTGATTTACCGTGATTGACGCAGTGGTGAAACGGTTGATATAATCCGTTTCAGCCAAGTCACGGATATATTTCAAATCCTCGCTGGTAATCGCCACCGCATCTGCGGTCTTTTTCGTGTTGTCTGCAATCTTGCCCACATTGGAACCAAGATTTCCTGTGGTAAGGGTCGGGGTGATTGTTCTAAAGTTTTCTCCTAAATCTTTATCTGCACCGTTTTTGTCAAAATACCCTTTTACCTTGTCGGTAACGAAATCGCCAAACTTCGCCCCATTCCTGTATGCTTTATCAGCCCAACCATCCTTAAATGTCTCGTATGTAGATGCCCCCTTCATGAATGCGTCTCTCGGATCAACATAGTCCCTTTTATTATTCGCTACCTCTGCGCTTCTGGCGGCAAAATGTTCTGCTGCCTGAGAAATCCCGGAATAGTCAAATTCAACAAAAGGCAGTCTGTTCAACGCCGCACATATGCTTTCAATCACCCCGATGGCCGCCGACAGCATGTCGTAGAAGAAGCCCTGCACGTTGCAAAGCGCATTGTGAAATGCTGTTTGTATATCCATAGCAACGGCCTTTATTCCTTCTTTTAAGCCAAGGCCAATATTCATCCAACTAAAGAAATAATTCCTGACAAATTGGTTTGCCACATTGAGCCAGCCGCATATCGCACCGAATGCCGTCTGGGCAACATGCCCTGCCCCGGAAAATTTATTTGCCAGCACGACCATTGCCACGCCCAGGGCTATGACCGCCAAGAGAATCCAAGTAATCGGACAGGCAAGCATGGCCGCATTCAATCCCACTTGTGCACCAGTAGCGGTTTTTGTCGCTACTGCTCCTGCAAGCGTAGCCCCACTATGAAGTGCTGCGCTTGCG
>CASGVX010000388.1 GCA_949346185.1 uncultured Lachnospiraceae bacterium | reverse complement strand
AATGGAAGGAAAGGATTAGGTTCGAAGATGAAATACGATTTTAAGTTAAATATGGATTCTGATAACTCATTATCTATAATTTTAGGTGGGATTCAGCCCGATTCATGGGTGCTGGAATTTGGACCGGCTATGGGACGCATGACAAAATACCTGAAAGAAAATCTTTCTTGTCATGTTGTTATAGTAGAAATTGACCAGGAAGGATATCAGAGTGCGATTCAATATGCGGAAGATGGCATGTGTGGTGATGCAGAAACATTAGAGTGGAAAGAGCGTTTTCAGTTATATAAATTTGATTACATTATCTTTGCAGATATATTGGAACATTTAAGGAATCCTCAAATGGTGTTGGCTGCAGCAACAGATATGCTGGTGGATCATGGGCAGATTGCATTGTCTGTACCTAATATTGCACATAATTCTATCATGGTGCAATTATATCGTGGTAGATTTGATTATCACGATGTTGGCTTGTTGGATAATACGCATATTCATTTTTTTACTTACGATACTTTAAAGGACATGCTTGATGCATGTGGACTAGATACTATATACGAAGATGCTACCATTGTGGAATGCGAATACACGGAATTTGGAAATAGTCTTTTTGAACTGCCGCCTGAGGTAAGATTTTCTATGAAGCAGCGAGATTATGCATATGTGTATCAGTTTATATTTTTTTGTAGGAAAAAAGAGGATATCGCAGGTCATCATTCAAGGCTGAAGGTGGCAAATCATATTGTAAAGAATCACGAGGAATTATTGACTGTCTTTCTTGACTTGGGACAGGGCTATCACGAGGAGCATAAGGTTTGCAGGGCAGTAGTTGCGGGGGAAAACCATCTGTCCTTTTCGATTGAGCACCCCGAGTCTGTTCGGAATATTCGTATTGATTTTGCAGAAGCCCCCTGTTATGTGCGCCTGATTCGCTTGGAGGTAGATGGGCAAGAGGTCGAGCAAAGAAATGTTAGAACAAATTGTTCATGGACCGATGGCAGGGAGTATGAATTTATTACGATTGACCCGCAATTAGAGTTTGTGTCTGATGATTTTTCAGGAGATTTACAGTTGCAGTTTTATTTGGAGTTTTTAACTCTGGATACAATAGGGAATTTGGCCAGAAGGAAGGAAGATAAGTTGGCCTTGCAACAAGAACTCGTGCAATCTGAGCGAGAAAAATTTGCATTAAAACAAGAGAAAATCACATCGGAACTTCATTCAGAGCGAGAAAAAAGAGAAGTGCTGGAGAGGAAGAATGAAGATTTGCTTTTAGACAGGGCAAGATTGGAAGCACAGTACAAACAGCTCAATGCCAATCATGCCAATGAAATTCAGGCATTGCATGAACGGTATTTGGCTGAGATACAGGTAATCTTTCAATCAAGTTCTTGGAAAATAACAAAGCCCTATCGCTTTATTGCCAAAGTCATCAAGAAAATCGCAAGAATCCTTATGCCGAGGAAGGTGCGCCAGGGGCTGTTCATTATCCTTCACGAAGGGTTTTCTGTGTTCTTTCAGCGGCTTTCTGCGTATCGGAATAGGAAGCGCGCTGAGAAATTGTTCGTAAGACGCTTGCTGTCCCCATCCCATGAAATGCTCAGAGAGCAGAGGGAGAAGGACTTTGCAAAGGATATTTGCTTTAGCATCATTGTGCCCTTATATAATACGCCAAAAAGATATTTGGTGGATATGATAGAGTCCTGCCAGAATCAGACTTATGGAAACTGGGAGTTGTGTCTGGCAGACGGCAGTGATGGGGAGCATGCCTATGTGGGACAGGTTGTAAGGCAGATGGCCGCCAAAGATCATCGCATTCGATATCAGGTATTGGAAAAGAACGGTGGCATATCAGAAAATACCAATGCGGCATTGAAAATGGCATCGGGAGATTACATGGCCCTGCTAGATCACGATGACCTGCTTCATCCATCCGCATTGCATGAATATATGAAGGTAATCTGTGAGCAGGAGGCAGATTTTATTTATTGTGACGAGATGACTTTTGAGGGAAAGTTAAGCCATATCGTTACTCTGCACTTTAAGCCGGATTTTGCCATTGATAATTTGCGGGCAAATAACTATATCTGCCATTTTAGCGTGTTTTCCAAGGAACTTCTGCATAAGGCGGGAATGTTTCGGAACGAATATGATGGCTCTCAGGATCATGATATGATATTGCGCCTGACAGAACAAGCCCGGAAGATTGTTCACGTGCCGCAGATTCTTTATTTTTGGAGAAGCCATCCTGCATCTGTAGCAAGTGATATCAACT
>CASGVX010000387.1 GCA_949346185.1 uncultured Lachnospiraceae bacterium | reverse complement strand
GCGGATCAGCTCCATCCCGGGAAAATTGGTACTGTGGAGTTTGGGCATCATGGTCTGTACCTGTCCGCCATAGAGCATCCCCATCAGAATAGTCTCTATCACATCATCATAATGGTGCCCCAGAGCAATCTTATTGCATCCCAGTTCTCTGGCATGATTGTAGAGATACCCCCGGCGCATCCTAGCACAGAGATAACAGGGAGATTTCTCTATCTCATAGACTGCATCGAAAATCTGAGAGGAAAAAACATGCAGGGGAATATCCATCAGCCTTGCATTCTCCTCTATTCGTCTGCGATTCTCCGGACGGTATCCCGGATCCATCGTCAGAAATTCCAGCGAAAAGTCAAATTTCCGATGCCGCTTAATCTCTTGGAATAATTTTGCCAGCAGCATGGAATCCTTCCCCCCGGAAATGCACACCGCCACCCTGTCCCCCGGCTGCAATAGCTCATACCGATTAATGGCCTTGGCAAAGGGCGTAAACAACTGCTTGTGAAATTTCTTCTGAATGGTCTTCTCTATCTTCCTATTTCTGTCTGTACCTTCCTGTCTCATCTCCCAATTCCTCCCGGCAGATTCGCCTCGCATTCTAAATCATTTTATTTAATTTGCTTAAATCAAGCGAACGAATATGCCACATATTTGCATGTAGGCATAACTCATTATATCAAATTAAATGAATAATACAATGACTTTTGATTTGAAATACATGGATAAAAATGATATGATGATATCTGCTCGAAATTCATAAAAAGAAATGGCATCATTCATTATCAGAATTAAATTTGCTCCTGCGGCATAGCGCGCTCCCTGCCATTTCATGCTGCAGGCCAAGGAAAGGTACAGGTATAATCATGAATCACAAAATCGCCATCATAGGTTACAGCGGAAGCGGAAAGTCCACCCTTGCGAAAAAATTAGGAAAAAAATACGGATGCGAAGTGCTGCATCTGGACCGCCTGCACTGGCTGCCTGGCTGGAAGGAGCGGGAAACCGGAGAGTCGAATGCAATTCTCTCCGAATTTCTGGATGCCCAGGACAGCTGGGTGATTGACGGAAACTATTCCTCCCTCTGCTACCGCCGGCGCATGGAGGAGGCTACAAGGATTATCTATCTGGAATTTCCCATGTGCATCTGCCTGTACCGAGCACTGAAACGCTATCTCCTCCATCATGGAAAGAATAGAGATTCCATGACGGAGGGCTGCGAAGAAAAAATTGACAGAGAATTTCTCTGGTGGATATTGCATGAGGGCCGGGACAAGGCTCACAGGGAGCGACACCGAACAATCTGCAAAACATATCCTGAAAAGTCAGTCATCCTGAAAAGCCCAAAAGCAGCAAGGAAATATCTGGCCAATCAAGATATGCCATAAACCATAGGAATTGCTCGTTGCTATTCCCAGCGAAATGAGAATAGCCGCAACTCATATCCGCTGGGAAAAATGGTATCTCTCAGGATACCACCACCTTATTCTTCCCAGTCTGCTTGGCAGCATACAATGCCTCATCCACCCTCACGCAAAGGGTATCCATGGTATCCCTCTCCGCTGCCTGCGTGACCCCGATGCTGACAGTCTGGAAATGAGCCTGCTCGAAGGATGTCTGGGCAAAGCGCTGCCGAATACTCTCGGCAATCTCCTTCGCATGGGATATGTCACACTCCGGCAGCAGAAGCATAAACTCCTCCCCGCCCCATCTCCCGGCAGAAAAGGAGGAAACCCCCAGCACCCGGCTGTCCTGCAATATCTTAGCCAAGCCCACAATCACATTGTCCCCCTCCTGATGGCCAAAGGTATCATTTACCTGCTTGAAATTATCTATATCCAGCATGATGACGGAAAAATCCCTCTCCTGAATATAGTCCAGCCCTGCGCCAATGCGAAACTGAATCTCCTTGCGGTTATACAATCCAGTCAGTCCGTCCGTCATAGAGGACTGCCTCAGCTGTTCATTCATATCAGCCAGCTGCTGGTTCATCTCCTCCAATTCCAAGGACGTGGCACTGATGAAATTAGCAAGCCTGGAAGCCAGCGGAATCTTCGTCATGCCTTTTGCCTGCACAATATTTTTCTCATAATCCGTCTCCTTCTCTCCCTCCCGCATGGCTGCTATCACAAGGGTCACATTATGCTGGTTCAGATTCCCTTTCGTCCGCAGAAACTCCCCATGGGAAAAGAACCCGGATGAGGGAGCGATTTCCTCCAGCGGAGAGATTTCATAAGTAGGTTAGACAGCGCCGTGAACTTATCCACGGCGACCCCCTTCAGGTAC
>CASGVX010000386.1 GCA_949346185.1 uncultured Lachnospiraceae bacterium | reverse complement strand
ATATCCCTCGCTCCTTCCCCATAAGAGGTTGAAACAAGGGATACGTCTCAATAGCCGTCTCCAGCCCTACTCCGCACCAAGAACATCCTTAAAAAGAAATACAACGTCTAGTACATATGTACTGACCTGTCAATAAATAAACATGGCATCCCCAAAGGAAAAAAAGCGGTATCTCTCCCGCACTGCCTCCTCATAGGCCGCCATCACATTCTCCTTCCCCGCCAGGGCAGACACCAGCATCAAGAGGGTAGATTCCGGCAGATGAAAGTTCGTAATCAGGCAGTCCATTGCCCGAAAATGATACCCGGGATAGATAAAGATATCGGTATCCCCCGCTCCTGCCCGGACAATGCCCGCCTCGTCCGCAGCGGACTCTATGGTACGGCAGCTGGTGGTCCCCACGCAGATGACCCTGCCGCCATCTCTCTTCGTGCCATTGATGGCCGCTGCCGCCTCCTCCGTCACCCGGTAATACTCCGTATGCATATGGTGCTCTGCCACATCCTCCACCTTCACCGGACGGAACGTGCCCAAGCCCACATGGAGCGTCACCCTGGCAATCTTCACGCCCATCTCCTGAATTTCCCGAAGCAGTTCATTCGTAAAGTGCAGCCCCGCCGTAGGAGCCGCCGCCGAACCCTCGTATTTTGCATACACCGTCTGGTATCGGTCTCTCTCCTTTAATTTGTGGGTGATATAGGGGGGCAAAGGCATCTCTCCCAGCCCGTCCAGAATCTCCTCAAAAATCCCCTCATAAGAAAAGCGAATCAGGCGGTTGCCCTCCTCCACCACTTCCAGCACTTCCCCCCGCAGCATGCCGTCTCCGAAACTCAGGCGCATCCCGGGCCTAGCCTTTTTCCCCGGCCTCACCAAGGTCTCCCACACATATTCCGACCGCCTCTTCAGAAGAAGAACCTCCACCTTTCCCCCAGTGTCCTCCCGGACACCTAAGAGCCTGGCAGGAATCACCTTAGTGTCGTTCAGCACCAGCAAATCCCCGGGGCTTAAATAATCTCCAATCTGATGAAAGGTACTGTGCCTCCGCTCCCCCGTTCTCTTATCCAGAAGAAGCAGCTTGGACAAATCCCGCCTCTCCAGAGGATCTTGGGCAATCAATTCCTCCGGCAAATCATATGCAAAATCCGATGTCTTCATCCTCTCTCCTCCCAGCACGCATCCAACAATCCGTTTCCTTGGCGCAGCCTATTTGTTTATTTGCGCTTAGGAAGTCTTTCATTCTTATCTTCCCATGTCCTTTCGCTAATAATATACCGAGGACGCCCCTTAGCCTCCATATATACTTTTCCAATATACTCTCCAATCACCCCCAGACAAATCAACTGAATGCCGCTGAAAAAGCAAATCACGCAGATAATGCTGCTCCACCCGGACACAGTGTTTCCCGCCAAGGCACTGATGATTGCCCAGAGAATGCCGATAAAGCTGGCAATAGAAACCATGAATCCAAAGGAGGTAATCATGCGAATGGGCTTGATGGACAGGCTGGTGATGCCATCAAGCGCTAACGCCAGCATCTTTTTCAGAGGATAATGGCTCTCCCCCTCCATCCGCTCTGCTCTGGCATAATAGACGCTGGTACTCTGAAAGCCCACCAGAGGAAACATGCCTCGAAGGAATAGATTCACCTCATGGAAGTTTGCAAATTCCTTCAGGACCCGGCTGGATACCAAGCGGTAATCCGCATGGTTATACACCACCTCCGCCCCCATCCAGTTCAGAAATTTATAGAATCCTTCTGCCGTGAAACGTTTGAAAAAGGTATCCGTGGTTCTGCTATTCCTCACGCCATACACCACCTCGCAGCCATCCAGATAAGCATCCACCATCTCATTCATGGCGTTGATGTCGTCCTGTCCGTCGCAGTCAATGGATATGGTAATGTCGCACGCATCCTTCGCCTCCATCAGCCCGGCCAGCACCGCATTCTGATGCCCCCGGTTCCTGCTCTGGGTAATTCCCAGATAATGCTCATCCTCCTTCGCAAGGCCGCAGATAATATTCCAAGTATCGTCCTTAGATCCGTCGTTCACAAAGAGCACCCGGCTCCTGTCATCAATCTTTTTCTGGGAGACCAATTCCTTGATCTTATCCAGAAACATGCCGGCGGTAATGGGCAGCACCTTCTCCTCATTGTAACACGGTATCACCATATAAAGTATGAGACAAGCATCTTTCCTCATCTCTGTACTTCCCCTCTCTTTCAAATAATTATTTTATTATACCAAAGCAAATCGTTTTATACAGCAGGAATAATTGCAGCC
>CASGVX010000385.1 GCA_949346185.1 uncultured Lachnospiraceae bacterium | reverse complement strand
CCTTTTGGATGATATCAGGGATCCGGGCAATCTGGGCACGATTCTTCGGACGGCGGAGGGGGCCGGGATGTCCGGGGTAGTCATGAGCCGGGGGACGGTGGATGTTTTTAATCCCAAGGTGGTTCGAGCCACCATGGGAGCCATATTTCGGGTGCCCTTTTGCTATGAAGAGGATTTGGCGGAATGCATTGGAAAAATGAAATCCGCAGAGATTCCAGTGTATGGGACTATGATGGTTGGGAATGGATTGTACGACGAGCCCGATTATAGCGGGAGAGTGGGGGTTGTGATTGGGAATGAGGCCAATGGAATTTCTGGGAAAGTGGCAGAAGCCCTTACCGGGGGGATACGGATTCCCATGGAGGGAAGACTGGAATCCTTGAATGCCTCCGTGGCTGCGGCGGTGCTGATGTACGAGATTGCCAGACAGAGGCGGCGCATTTCGCCGTCATAGAAATACTTGTATCTGATTAGGGAAATGTGCTATAATGCAGGAAAATGAAATAAGGAGGAAGAGGCATGGATCCAATATACTGGCTGGTTGCGCTGGGTGTTTTTCTAGTTCTGGAGATGATTTCCCTTGGGCTCACCAGTATCTGGTTTGCCGGAGGGTGTCTGGTGGCATTTGTGTCCGCTCTTCTGGGAACCCCATTTTGGCTGCAAATTGTGCTTTTCTTGTTCGTTTCCATCCTGCTGCTGATATTTACCAAGCCCGTGGTGGAGAAGCATCTGAATCACAATCGGGAGAAGACGAATGTGGATAGCGTGAAGATGCGCCAGGGCAAGGTGATTGAGGAGATTGATAATTTTAACCAGAAGGGCACGGTGCTTCTGGAAGGCATGGAGTGGATGGCGCGGAATGCCACATCAGATGAAAAGATTCCCGTGGGTGCCAGAGTGATGGTGCAGGAGGTGCGGGGAGCGCATCTGGAGGTTGTGAAGGTAGAGGAGGATTAGCAAAGACTCTTTGTGTCTGTGCGCCGCTTGGCACAAAGATGCTTTATAAGCATAAGGCGGCGCAGAAATGAGGAATAGTATGGGACCGATTTTTATTGTTATCTTAGTGATTTTATTGATTGTTCTGCTGTCCTGCATCAATGTGGTGCCACAGGCGAAAGCATATGTGGTGGAGCGATTGGGAGGATATCAGACGACTTGGGGCGTGGGCGTGCATTTTAAGATGCCGATTCTTGACAGGGTGGCAAAGAGGGTGATATTAAAAGAACAGGTGGTGGATTTTGCACCCCAGCCCGTGATTACCAAGGATAATGTTACCATGCGAATTGACACGGTGATATTTTATCAGATTACAGATCCTAAGCTGTATGCCTACGGTGTGGAAAATCCCATTGTGGCCATTGAGAATCTGACAGCCACTACGCTGCGTAACGTCATCGGCGAGCTGGAACTGGACGAGACGCTCACATCTCGTGAGACAATCAACACGAAGATGCGGGCATCCTTGGATTCTGCCACTGATCCTTGGGGCATTAAGGTGAATCGAGTGGAATTGAAAAATATCATTCCTCCGGCCGCCATCCAGGATGCCATGGAGAAGCAGATGAAGGCAGAGCGGGAGAAGAGGGAATCCATTCTACGCTCTCAGGGCGAGAAGGAATCTGCTATTTTGGTGGCTCAGGGAAAGAAAGAGGCAGCCATCTTGGATGCAGAGGCAGACAAGGCCGCTGCCATCCTTCATGCAGAGGCGAAGAAGGAGGCTACCATCCGGGAGGCGGAAGGTCAGGCAGAGGCGATTCTTGCCGTGCAGAAAGCGAAGGCAGACGGAATCCGTATGCTGAACGAGGCTGGCGCTTCGCCAGAGGTGATCAAGCTGAAGAGTCTGGATGCCTTTGAGAGAGCGGCAGATGGCAAGGCCACGAAGATTATTATTCCATCGGAAATTCAGTCTTTGGCAGGGCTGGTTACTTCTGTCAAGGAGGTAGCAAAGGAATAGATTTCACGCAGTGTAATCTATGTTGCCGTGAATAGTGATAAATCTAGTTTCGGGAAGAATGGGGAAGCAGCATTTTTCCGATGCAATACTTGCCGTATTAAGGAAGCCAAAGTAAGTCACTGGAAATGAAAAGAGAGAACTCCGATTGCTGTCTGGCTATTCGGGGTTTTCCTTTTTCAACTGGAGGAGAATAAATTATGGATTTAAAGGGAAGAAGTTTTTTGACGCTAAAGGATTTTACGCCGGAGGAGATCTTATATCTGGTGAATTTGGCAGAAAAATTGAAGGAGAAGAAGAAAGAGGGGGAGAAAATCAACCACTATATCGGAAAA
>CASGVX010000384.1 GCA_949346185.1 uncultured Lachnospiraceae bacterium | reverse complement strand
GGTTATGGTAGCAATTATTGACTATGATGCAGGAAATTTGAAGAGCGTGGAGAAGGCGCTGCAGCATCTGGGAGAAGAGTGCAGAATCACAAGGGACTTGGAAGTGATTGCCAATGCAGAGAAAGTGATTCTTCCAGGGGTAGGCGCTTTTCAGGATGCCATGGAAAAACTGGAGAAGTTTCAGCTGGTGGATGTGATTCGGGAGGTGGCAAGAAAGGGAACGCCTCTCTTGGGAATCTGTCTGGGATTGCAGTTATTATTTGAGAGCAGCGAGGAGGGGCCGGGGGTGTCTGGGCTTGGCATATTGCCTGGGCGCATTGTGGCATTTCCCCAGAAGGAGGGGTTTAAGATACCTCATATGGGGTGGAATTCCTTGAAAATGAAGCCCAGAGCCACCCTGTTCCGGGGGGTGGAGGAGGAATCGTATGTGTATTTTGTCCATTCATACTATCTAGAGGCGGCAGAACTGGAAGATGTGGCGGCTACCACGGACTATATTACCACGGTTCATGCGTCAGTGGAGCGGGGGAATGTGTTTGGCTGCCAGTTCCATCCTGAGAAGAGCGGGGATGTGGGCTTGCGGATTTTAAAGAATTTTTGCGAGGTTGGCAGCACTTGTCTGCCTTAAAGGATGCTATGCCATGATAGGCAGAGTTGCGCAAGCGCAGCGGCCGATGCCGATAGGCTATCGTATGAAGGAATGAATGGTTGTGAGTAGTAACGAATAGTAACTTTGAATGATATAAGTGGAGGAAGGCAATGTTTACAAAGAGAATCATTCCCTGCCTGGATGTGAATAACGGCAGGGTGGTAAAGGGCGTGAATTTTGTGGATTTGAGGGATGCGGGAGATCCGGTGTCCGTGGGGGCTGCCTATGGGGAGGCGGGAGCGGACGAACTGGTGTTTCTGGATATTACTGCTTCTTCGGATGCCAGGGCGACGAAAATTGACATGGTTCGCCGGGTGGCAGAGACGGTGTTCATTCCCTTTACGGTGGGGGGCGGCATTCGTACCATTGAGGATTTCAAATTGGTTCTCCGGGAGGGGGCGGACAAGGTGTCTGTCAATTCCGCGGCTATCTTGAATCCGAATTTGATATCCGAGGCTGCGATGAAATTTGGCAGCCAGTGCGTGGTGGTTGCCATCGATGCCAAGAGAAGGGAAGATGGGGGCTGGAATATCTACAAGAATGGCGGCCGGGTGGATATGGGCATGGATGCTGTGGAGTGGGCTATGAAAGCGGAAAAGTTGGGGGCGGGAGAAATTCTTCTCACCAGCATGGATTGCGACGGCACCAAGGATGGGTATGATATTCGGCTGACGAAGATGGTGTCTGACAATGTGTCCATTCCGGTGATTGCCTCTGGAGGGGCTGGGAAGCTGGAGCATTTTCGGGATGCATTTACTCTTGGAAATGCGGATGCGGTGCTGGCAGCCTCTCTCTTTCACTATAAGGAACTGGAAATACGGGATGTAAAAGAGTACTTGCGGGGTGAGGGAATCAGCGTTAGAAATGTGCAAAGTATTTCATAAGGCATGAAGGAACCATGCCTAAGAAATGCTACGATTGCACATAAAAAAAGGAGGAGCGATATGGCGATGATTGATAATGACTGGCTGGAGGCCATTCAGCCGGAATTTGGGAAAGATTATTATAAGGAGTTGTTTGAGTTTGTGCGGGGAGAATACAGCCGGGTGGTGGTATACCCTCCGGCAGATGATATTTTCAATGCCTTTCACTTTACGCCCTTATCCCGGGTGAAGGTGCTGATACTGGGGCAGGATCCCTATCACAATGTGCATCAGGCTCACGGCTTGTGCTTCTCGGTGCCGGAGGATCAGCCGGATATACCTCCGTCTTTGCAGAATATTTATAAGGAACTGCAGGAGGACTTGGGATGCAGCATTCCCAACAATGGTTATCTGAAGAAATGGGCAGACCAAGGTGTGCTTCTGCTGAACACGGTGCTGACGGTGCAGGCTCACCGGGCGGGCTCCCATCAGGGAAAGGGCTGGGAGCATTTTACCGATGCGGTGATTCAGGCAGTGAATGCCCAGGACAGGCCGATCGTCTATCTCCTATGGGGAAAGCCGGCCCAGAGCAAGATTCCCATGCTCACGAATCCCAAGCATCTGGTACTCAAGGCACCACATCCCAGCCCGCTGTCCGCATATCGAGGCTTCTTTGGGTGCAAGCATTTTAGCCAGGCAAACGCCTTTTTGCAGGAACATGGGGCGGAGCCCATAGATTGGCAGATTGAGGACGTATAATACTGTTGTTACTATTCACGGCTTCGCCGCTCATAG
>CASGVX010000383.1 GCA_949346185.1 uncultured Lachnospiraceae bacterium | reverse complement strand
AATATCCGCAATCGTACAGGGTTCCCAGCCCCAAGCATGATCAATCAGCAGCTCCGCATTGATTCCAAACATCCGATAGAGAAGATCCTCGTTATAATAGTCCGCAGCACCGCCCAGAGAGCACCGGGCGATATCCCCCATGGTATACATGCCCTCCGCCTCCAATTTTCTGGCATATCCCGGCCCCACTCTCCAGAAATCAGTAATGGGGCGGTGCTCCCATAAAAGCTTGCGGTAGCTCATCTCATCCAACTGGGCGATGCGCACCCCATTCTCGTCCGGCGGGATATGCTTGGCTCCGATATCCATGGCAATCTTGCACAGATACAGATTGCTCCCAATCCCTGCCGTGGCCGTGATACCCGTCTGCCTCAGCACATCCCTGATGATGGTCATGGCCAGCTCCTTGGGAGTCATTTCATAGGTAGACAAATAGTGGGTGACATCCATAAATACCTCGTCAATAGAATACACATGGATATCTTCTGGCGCAATATACTTTAGGTAAATCTCATAAATCCTGGTACTGTATTCCACATACAGAGCCATCCGGGGAGGCGCCACCATGTAGGAAACCTCCAGCGAATCATCAGACTGCAGCTGGGCAGCATTGCAGGAAGTGCCGGAAAATCTCCTTCCCGGCGCTTTGGCCCGCCTCTTATTATTTACCTCCCGCACCTTCTGGATTACCTCAAACAGCCTGGCCCGTCCAGGAATCCCATAGGCTTTTAGCGAGGGAGATACCGCCAGACAGATGGTTTTTTCCGTGCGGCTCTCGTCCGCCACAACCAGATTGGCGATAAGAGGGTTCATATTCCGCTCCACGCACTCCACGGATGCATAGAAGGATTTTAAATCTATCGCCACATATATATGATCCTTTTCCGACATGCTCTCAGCTCCCCGTTTTTTCAGTATTATACATCTATTGTGGGGAGTTTTTCAATGATTATTCCTGCACAAGACACTAGCATAATTCCAGAAACTTCCTATGTATCCCTTCGTGCCCTGTCAATTCCGGGTGGAAGGCAACGCCAATCTGGTTCCGATACTGCACTGCCACGATATTTCCCTCCACCGCTCCCAATACCTCCACATCCCCTCCCGTCTGCTCAATATAGGGAGCCCGGATAAACTCCATGGGAAACCTGCCGATTCCCTTCACCACCTCCTCCGCAAAGAAACTGCCCAACTGCCTTCCATAGGCATTTCTCCGCACCGTCACCGGCAGGGTGGCAAAATACCTCTCCCTGTCATTGGAAATCCTTTCCGCCAGAAGAATCAATCCGGCACAGGTGGCAAGCACCGGCATCCCCTCCTCGATTCTCCTCCTTAGCGGATCAAATAAATCCAACTCCCGCAAAAGTTTCCCCTGCACCGTGCTCTCCCCGCCGGGAAGCACCAGTCCGTCAAAATCCTCTGCCAAGTCCTCTGCCTTCCTAAGTTCCATCACCTCTGACCCCAAGCTTTCCAACATCCTCTCATGCTCCTGAAAGGCTCCCTGCACCGCCAGCACCGCAATTTTCATACCAATCTCCTATCCTTTCTGCCGCCTGCATACTTGAATGCCCACGCACGCGCTATGCCTAGGAATCCGACCCTATTTCCCCCTCTCAGCCATTAAAAACTGAATCTCCTCCTCATTGATGCCCACCATGGCTTCCCCCAAATCTTCTGACAATTTGGCAATCATTGCGGCATCTGCATAATTGGTCACCGCCTTCACGATGGCATTGGCCCGCTTCTCAGGATTGCCGGACTTAAAAATGCCAGACCCCACAAATACGCCCTCTGCCCCCAGCTGCATCATCAGCGCCGCATCTGCCGGGGTTGCCACGCCCCCCGCCGCAAAGTTCACCACGGGAAGCCGCTTATTTTCATAAACATATCTCACCAGTTCGTAAGGCACCTCAAGCGTCTTCGCCTCGTTGAAAAGTTCCTCCTCCCGCATGGCTGAAATCTTTGCAATGGCACGATTCATCATGCGCATATGGCGCACAGCCTGCACCACGTCTCCGGTTCCCGGCTCTCCCTTGGTGCGAATCATGGAAGCCCCCTCATTGATGCGGCGAAGAGCCTCCCCCAAATCCTTGGCGCCGCACACGAAGGGAACTCGGAATTTCCTCTTGTCAATGTGGTACGCATCATCTGCCGGGGAAAGCACCTCGCTCTCATCAATATAATCAATCTCAATGGCCTCCAGAATCTGAGCCTCCACAAAATGGCCTATGCGGCACTTTGCCATGACGGGAATGGTAACATATCCATTTTTAACAGGTCTGATTTATATGTTTTTAATTCTATTTTAAA
>CASGVX010000382.1 GCA_949346185.1 uncultured Lachnospiraceae bacterium | reverse complement strand
CCTGCTCGATAATATGTCCGTCCTTCATCACCAGAATCACATCCGCATTCTGAATCGTAGATAGGCGATGCGCCACGATGAAACTGGTGCGCCCCTCCATCAATTTCTGGAAAGCACTCTGAATCTTCATCTCCGTGCGTGTATCAATGGAAGACGTGGCCTCATCAAGAATCAAGATGGAGGGCCTGCACAGAAAGACCCGGGCAATGCACAGCAGCTGCCTCTGCCCTGCGGAGAGATTCTCCCCATTCTCCTGCACCACCGTGTCGTATCCCTCTGGCATTCGCTTGATAAAGCTGTGGGCATGGGACAATTTTGCCGCCTGGATGGCCTCCTCCCTCGTGGCATCCTCCCTGCCAAAGAGTATATTTTCCAAAATCGTCCCATCCTTCAGCCAAGTCTCCTGCAGCACCATGCCATACTGGCTCCTTAGATTCTCCCGGGACACCTGCCGAATAT
Source organism: uncultured Lachnospiraceae bacterium (assembly GCA_949346185.1). Taxonomy (GTDB): domain Bacteria; phylum Bacillota; class Clostridia; order Lachnospirales; family Lachnospiraceae; genus Butyribacter. The sequence continues at coordinate 1,854 of CASGVX010000382.1, read as the reverse complement.
CCGTGCCATCAATATAGATAGCTCCCCGGTTCACATCATAAAAACGCATCAGCAGGTTGATGATAGTAGTCTTGCCACAGCCGGTGGGTCCCACGATGGCCACCCGCTGTCCCGGCCTCACTTGGAGGTTCAGCCCCTGAATCAATGGTTTATCTGCCACATAGGAAAAGTCCACATCCTCAATCCTTACGCTGCCCTGAATATCTTCCAGCCTTCTCCTCCCGCCAGATTCCTCATCCTCGCCATTGGAAAATGCGCCTTTGGCAAAAAATACCCCCTCCGCATCTTCTTCCTCCTCTTCCTCCATTAACTCAAACACCCGCCCGGCACAGGCAAGGGCATTCTGCAATTCCGTGATGACGCTAGACAGTTCATTAAATGGCTTGGTGTACTGGTTGGCATAACTCAGGAAACAGGACAAATCCCCCACGCTTAGTCTGCCCTGAATGGCAAAGAGCGCCCCGGTAATTCCCACCCCGGCATACACCAGATTATTGACGAAGCGGGTGCAGGGATTGGTGAGGGAGGAGAAAAACGTGGCTCGAAGGGAATACTTCTCCAGCCTTTCATTGATATCATCAAAGCGTTTCAACGCCTTTTCCTCATAGCCATAAGCCTGCACCACCTGCTGATTCCCCACCATCTCGTCAATCAAATCCGTCTGCTGCCCCCTAGTCTCCGACTGCCTCTGGAACATGGAATGGGTCTTCTTGGCGATAAAAGCCGCCACGAAGAGGGACAATGGCGTGACAAAGACTACCACCAGCGTAATCCACACATTTTTCCGAAACATGAACACCAGCGTGAGCAGTATGGTAAGCACTCCGGTAAATGCTTGGGTAAATCCCATCAAGAGTCCGTCGGCAAACTGATCCACGTCCGCAATCATCCGACTCACCACATCTCCCACGGGATGGGCATCCAAATACTTAATGGGCAATTTCTGAATCTTATGGAAGGCATCCTTCCTGATGTCCCTGACCACCAGAAAAGTGATACGATTGTTAATTACATTCATCAGCCAGCTGGATATGCCCGTCACAGCAATCATGATGGCCATTTGCAGAAGAATCTCCTTCAAATCAGCAAAATTCACCCTGCCCCTGCCAATCATCACATCCACTGCATCCCCCGTCAGCAGCGGGAGATACAGAGTGGTAACCACGCTGACAAAGGCGCACAGGAGGGAAAGCACCGCCAGAAACATGTAGCGCCTGATATAATTGCACACTTTCTTAATCGTATCCATCTGGGATATTCTCTTTTCCCGCCTCTCCATTTTCCGATCTGACATTACGCACCCTCCTTCCCTTCCTTCTGGAACTGAAACTGGTGAATCTCTCGGTATACCTCACAATTCTCCACCAATTCCTCATGCTTTCCCATGGCAATCACCCTGCCATCTTCCAGCACCAGAATCTGATCCGCATGGCGGATGGAGGAAGTCCTCTGGGACACCATGAAAATCGTGGGGTGATAATCCAATTTCCGCAAACCCGCCCGCAACTTGGCATCCGTGGCATAATCCAAAGCGGAAGTGCTGTCGTCAAATATCAGGATTTCCGGCTTCCGAACCAGTGCCCTGGCAATGGTCAGCCGCTGCCGCTGACCGCCGGACAAATTCCTGCCCCCCTGAGCCACATGGCTTTCTATCCCCTGTTCCTTCTTTTCCACAAACTCCATGGCTCTGGAGATTTCAAGCGCCTCCCGCAAATCCTCCTCCGTGGCATCCTCATTCCCCCACAGCAGATTTTCCCGAATCGTGCCCTGGAACAACACTGCCTTCTGCATCACGATTCCAATCTTTTGCCGCAGTGCATGAAGATCCTGCTGCCGCACATCCACGCCGTCCAC
>CASGVX010000381.1 GCA_949346185.1 uncultured Lachnospiraceae bacterium | reverse complement strand
TCGGTGCTGTCCCCGGAAGGGTTTGCCAGCATTCTCTGGCGGGATTCATCCAGAGTGGCGGAGGCGGCAGAATTGATGAAGATGACTTCCAAGCATTTGCTGGAAAACCATGTGGTTGACCGGGTGTTTGAGGAGCCGGAGGAGGGTCTGGAGCATAATCTGTCCTTCACTACGGATCAGCTGCGGGAGGCTCTGCGGGAGACGATTTCGGAATTGATGCATATGGAGCAAAAGGAACTTTTGCAGAAACGGTATGAACGTTTTCGGAAATTTGGGGAGTTTGCGGAATAAAAAAGGGAACGCCAGTGCGTTCCCTTTTTGGAAAAGGACGTATGAAACAGTTACTATTCACAGCCATTCATCCCTTCATGTGTTATATTTTTCGTATTCCATCGGTAGAAATGGTGATTTTCCCCTGCTTCATCAGGTTTCCGATAGCTCGCTTGAAGGCGTTTTTGCTCATGTGGAAGCGGTTCTTGATGGATTCCGGGTCGCTTTTGTCGTGGAAGGGGAGGAATCCCTGGGCATCTTTCAGGCATTCGTAGATAAACTGGGCATCTTCGTTCATTTGCTCTGGTATCTTCTTCTTGACGCTTAAGGTCAGCCGGCCATCTTCCAGAACCTGTGCCACTCTGGCATACACTGGCTGGTTGATGCGGTATTTCTCAAACACTTCTTTTTTTGGAATGAGGGCAGAATACTTGTCGTCCACTGCCACAAATACGCCGAAGTTCTCGCTGATTTCATAAACTCTGCCATATACCTCCTGATCTTTTTCATATTCGGAATCGCTTGCCAGCGCTTCATACACCCGCATGGAGGCACAGAGGCGCTCTGACTTGTCTAGGTAGAGCGTCACCAGAACCGCATCCCCCTCTTGTACGGGATACAGCTGCTCCTTGTAGGGCAGGAACAAATCTTTTGACAGTCCCCACTCTAGGAAGGCGCCAATATTTGTCACTTGGTTCACCTTGAGCCGGGCTACGCCCCCTAGGGTGATGTCTGGTTCCAAAGTGGTGGCGATGGGGCGGTCTTCTGAATCCTTGTAGACAAAGACTTCAAGCACGTCTTTTAATCTGGTTCCCTTGGGCACTTGCCGCCGGGGAAGGAGGATCTTGTCCCTTTCGTTGCCAGTGGGCGTGTTTAAGAATACGCCAAAATCTACCTCTTTTACTACGATAAGTTCTTGGATTTTTCCCAATTCTATTTTCTGCGTCATAGTTATTCTCCATTTCTAGTGTGTATTGCCGTGTGCTGCTCTTTGCACAAATTGCGTGCATTTCAGTGCCTTACGGCACTGCTGGTTGCTGGAACGGCGAAGCGTGAATAGCAGCACAACATAGGTTTAGTATACTGTTTTTTGGACAAAAATACTAGTAGAAATTGGAAAAAGGTGCTATACTGAAAATAGTGGCATATCGGCAAATCTTTCAGTCACAGATCTTTGCCAGTGTCCGTGGAGACGGCGGGCTGGCTTTGCCCCGATATGGAACAGAAAGAAAATAAGAAGCAATATGTGCTTAATTATGGAGGAGAGCAGAGATGAAGCAGGAAATTAGAACAGAGAAGGCTCCGGGAGCTATTGGACCATATTCCCAGGCGGTAGAGGCGGGGGGCATGATTTATACCTCTGGCATGATTCCCATCAATCCGGAGACCGGGGAACTGGTGACAGGCAGTGCAGAGCAGCAGGCGGAGCAGGCAATCTCTAATCTGAAAAACCTATTGGAGGCCGCAGGATCTTCCATGGACAAGGTGGTAAAGACGGTGGTATTTATCAGAGATATGGAGGATTTCGCCAAGATTAACGAGGTGTATGCGGGATATTTTTCTCAGCCGTATCCGGCTCGTTCTTGTGTGCAGGTGGCAAGGCTGCCCAAAGATGTGGCAATTGAAATTGAGGCGATTGCTGAAAAATAGGATAATATGACCAAGAAGGTCGGCACGCTGGCAGATTGTGACAAAAAAATCATTAAAATTCTAGCAATGTAGAAAAAATTATTTATGAAAAGTATACAAAAATATTCTACGACAGTAGTATGAAGATGAAAGTTTTATGATTTATGCTTGAAGGGCAAATCCCTTATTTTAAGGGAGAAAATATAAAAAACTGTTGGACAGGTATTGACAAAGGTAAAGTACGTTGTTATAATTACAGTCAAATGTGTAATAATTTTGTAATATTTTGCACAGGAATTCACAAAAAAATGTAAAAAGGAAATGTTAGTTTTTTCCTTTGCAGATGGTTACATTTCATATGAAAAATGGTAATTGTTTACGCTTTTGGAGGTAAGATATGATTAAGACACGATGGGTAAAAAATGCTGCAGTTCTT
>CASGVX010000380.1 GCA_949346185.1 uncultured Lachnospiraceae bacterium | reverse complement strand
ATTGGCTGCACCCTCTGAGCCATTTCCTCCTCGGAATACCCCATCATAGTTCCATTGAGGTAGATATTCTCCCGGCCAGTGTATTCCGGGTTAAATCCAGCGCCCAATTCCAACAGTGCCGCCACTTTCCCATAAGTCTCCACCTTGCCCTCCGTGGGATTGAGCACCCCTGTAATAATCTTGAGCAGCGTGGACTTGCCAGAGCCATTCACCCCCACGATGCCTACGCTCTCTCCCCTCTTAATCGTAAGGGAAATATCCCTCAGGGCATAGAACGCCTTATGGTATGATTTTCTCCTTGGATGGAGAACTTCCTTCAAGCGGTCAATGGGCTTATCATATAAATGATACATCTTCTGGAGATGCTCAATCTGAATCATGGTATCCATGTATCTTCCTCTTTTCTCTCTGCACTAAATGACATCGGCAAAATGCGGCCTCATCTTCTTAAACAAAATATTTCCAATCACAAACAAGGCTCCTACCAATCCCCAGAAATAAATTGTCCATGTAATATCCTGCCAGAACCATACCTTCTCACTCATAGCATTGCGATATCCCTGTACAATATAATACATGGGGTTGATTTTCATCACCCAGCGCCATGCCTGGGGCAGGATATTAATATTCCACATAATTGGCGTGAGCCATACCCCTACTTGCAAAATAATATTCATAATCTGACTTAAATCTTTGAAAAAAGGAAGAATGCTTCCTGTAATATACGCCAAGGAAAGGGCGAAGGCAAAATTGCATATTAAATAATATAGCAGCTGCAGCATATAGCCATCTGGCATATAGCCATTGGAAATGAAGATGACGCACATGACCAAATGGAAAAACAAGCTGACCAGCAAAGCCGACATCACCTTGACAATCGGCAATACGCTGATTTTAAATACCACTTTTTTTACCAGAAAACTGTACTCCACAAGGCTATTCGTGCCGCCTCCCCATGCATCGGAAAAGAAAAACCAAGGCACCATGCCCGCCGTGAGCCAGAGGGCAAAAGGACAATCTGTCTGCTCTGCCGAGCGAAAGCCCACGGTAAACACGAACCAATAAATGAGAATGGTTACTATGGGCTGGACAAATGCCCAGAATATTCCGAAAAAGGAACCAGCAAATCTGGTCTTAAAGTCATTTCTCGCCAATTTGACAATCAGCTTTCTGTTCCCATATAACTCCCTTGCCATATCATAGCAGCGATTGAAATGCAGCAAGAGAATCAGGAAAAAAATATCAATTAAGATGCAAACCAAGCCATACCGTATCCTCAAGCTATCTCTGCGCATCCCTGTAACCGTATCATACAAGTTTGGCATAGACAGTACCAGATAGCTATCATTTCCCTCCGTCACCACTTCCAAGTCTTCATCCTGCCCAACTTGGGCAGAACGAATCAGATTGCCCATCCCTTCCTGCGTGCAAGATGCTGCCACTTGGGACAAATCCATCTCCCATCTCTTATCCTTATAAGACACATACAGATTAGAAATCCTGTGACAACTCTGGCTGTCGCCTAAATCCAAGCGAAATCCCTTCAACTCGCACGGCATCATAAATTGAAGCCGGGCCTTCTCCCCTGCCTTTTCATATTTTGCCGACACCATATTTTCCGGGCTCCAATTTTCTTTCCCATAGAACAGCTGGTACTCGTTCATTTTATCTGCAGTGATGTCAACATTCAGCATTACGTTGTCTCCCACCCGCTGATTCGCCACGTAAAAAATATATATATTTAAAAGTATTGCAACCAGCAATACTCCAATAATCCCGATGATTTTTTTCCGATTCATCTTTCGCCTCCAAACTACGCATACTTCCCACGCATCACTGCATCCCGCAGATACGCAATGTTTCCGGCATATCCCAAGTTGCAAAGCAAAAATTGCAAAGCAAAAGTTGCAAGGCAACTTGCAAAACAAATGCGTTAGCATTTATTTTATCATACTATATATTTACATTTCAACAATATTTCTCACAAAGATAAGCTAAATCCCCAACGCATTTTAGTAATTATGTCATATGCAAATATGAACCCCATCTTAGCATTATAGCAAATAATACTTCACCGAATATGCCTTGGACAAAAAAACATACCCCTCTCGAATGCCCAGATACGCCCGGCAAATCTTCGGCCTCTTCCTGTCAATCTCCAAGTACCGCCCCACCCGTCTGTCTCCATACAGACGCTCATATGCCTCCGCCTGCCGCCTCCGAAGTTCCAGCATCTGATGGTTGCTCTCCACCAGCCTGCGTATGTTCCCAGTTCCCAGCTTCCTTCTCACCGTCCCGTGCCATGCCTGGCGGTCAAATCCCCCCACCACATTCT
>CASGVX010000379.1 GCA_949346185.1 uncultured Lachnospiraceae bacterium | reverse complement strand
GAACGTATCTGCGAAAAATGGCATCTCCTTTTCCAGCATTGACTGTTGCAGGGAGGAGGTGGAGAGGCATATCAATGAAAAGACGAAGGCGATTTATATTGAAACGCCCACCAATCCCATGATGCATGTAACCGATATTGCAGAACTTGCAGAGATTGCGAAAAAGCATCATCTTCTGCTGATTGTGGATAATACCTTTCTCTCGCCATATTTTCAGAATCCGCTACGTCTGGGGGCTGATCTGGTGGTACATAGCGGCTCAAAATATCTGGGCGGGCACAATGATACTCTGGCGGGATTTCTGGTGACGGATAGGGAGTACATCAGCGAGAGGCTTCGCTTTCTCATTAAGACGACGGGAGCGGGGCTGGCACCTTTTGATTGCTGGCTGATTCTCCGGGGCATTAAGACATTGGGTATCCGAATGGAGAGGGCGCAGGAAAATGCAAGGCAGATTGCGGACTGGCTCTCCCGGCAGAGGGCGGTAAGGAGAGTGATTTATCCGGGATTTTCTCAGCATCCGGGACACGAGATCATGAAAAAGCAGGCTAGGGGATTTGGGGCGATGCTGACCTTTCAGTTGGAGAGCAAGGCCTTTGCGCTGGCCATTTTGGAGAAAGTCAGAATGATTAAATTTGCGGAAAGCCTTGGGGGCGTGGAGACATTGATTACCTATCCGGCTACGCAGACCCATGCCGATGTTCCCAAGGAGGTGCGGGAGCGGAATGGCATCACGGACAGCACCCTGCGATTGTCGGCAGGGATTGAGAATATAAAGGATTTGCTAGGGGAGCTGGAGCAGGTATTTCATGCAATAGAGAAGCAATAGCGGGAAGGGGAGCATTGGCTTTCCTAGAAAAAAGCGGGAATGGAGGCGGATAATAGTGGAGCGCAATTTAGATTTTGACCGGGTGGTGGATCGAAGAAATACCAAATCCCTGAAATATGATTTTGCAAGGAAACGGGGAATGCCGGAGGATGTCTTGCCCATGTGGGTTGCTGATATGGATTTTAAGACCTCCTCCTATGTGGAGGATGCCGTGGCAGAATGGGCGAGGCATGGTATCTTTGGCTATAGCGAGGTGGAGACAGCTTATTTTGATGGGATTAGGAATTGGATGGAGACGCATCATGATTGGGTGCCTAGGGAGGAATGGCTGGTCAAGACGCCGAGCGTTGTATTTGCGCTGGCCATGGCGGTGAGGGCATATGCGGAGCCTGGCGATGGGGTGCTAATTCAGCAGCCGGTCTATTACCCATTTTCAGATGTTATCAGGAAGAATGGCAGGAGGGTCGTAAGCAGTGACCTGTATCTGGGGGAGGATCACAGATACCATATTGATTTTGAAGATTTTGAGAGAAAAGTCAGAGAAGAAGGGGTTCGGCTATTCTTGTTGTGCAGCCCGCATAATCCGGTGGGCAGGGCATGGACGAGGGAAGAACTGACGAGGCTGGGGGATATCTGCGTCAGGCATGGGGTGACGGTGGTGAGTGATGAGATTCACCATGATTTTATCTTCCGGGGAAGACATCATGTATTTGCCGGATTGAAAAGAGAATACGAGGAGATTAGCGTGACCTGCACGTCTCCCAGCAAGACATTCAATCTGGCAGGCATGATGCTTTCCAATATCTTTATCCCGAATCAGGTATTGCGAAGGAAATTCCGGAGGGAAGTGGACAGTGCGGGCATCAGCCAGCTAGGCATCATGGGGCTGGTGGCCTGTCAGGCGGCATACTCTGAGGGCGGGGAATGGTATCGCTCCATGATGTCCTATGTGAGGGATAATAAGGAGTTTGCCAGACAGTACGTGGGGGAGCGTCTGTCTGGCGTGTCCATGGTGGAGCAGGAGGCAACCTATCTGGCATGGCTGGATTTCCGAGGGCTGGGGCTGAATGTGGAGGAATTGGACCGGCGCATCATCCATCAGGCAAGATTATGGCTGGACAGCGGCAAGATTTTTGGCGCTGGCGGGAGGGGATTTCAGAGAATGAATGTGGCGTGTCCCAGATGTGTCTTAGAGGAGGCTTTGCAGAGGCTGGAAAAGTTGTGCGTTGGTGGGTGATAGGATTTCCCTATTAGGCATGATAGGGAAAAACTGGAAATTACCATATTGACATAGGGCACATGTGTGTCTATAATATTAACCTATAAACCTATTTGAAAAGTAGGTAATATATTTTTGAAAGAAAGGCGGGATAAATATGAAGCAATTAAAGGAATGGATAGCATTGGGAGCGATATTGGCATTATTGGGAAGTCTGGCGGGCTGCGGCAAGGCGGCGGGAACCGATCTGCAAACTTGGGTGCTGCCCCTTGTGTTCAATGTTCGCAA
>CASGVX010000378.1 GCA_949346185.1 uncultured Lachnospiraceae bacterium | reverse complement strand
AGGAGGCAGGGAGTTGTCATGACGCTGAATCAATTAAAATATGCCGTATGTGCCGCTGGAGAAAATTCCTTCAATGATGCGGCGAAAAAACTGTATATTTCCCAGCCCAGCCTGTCAGGTGCGATTGCCACTTTGGAAAAAGAAGTGGAAATCCAGATTTTTCACAAGTCAAAGACGGGCATTTCCCTCACGACAGAGGGGGAGGAGTTTATCGGATATGCGAGACAGGTGCTAGAGCAGTATGAGCTGCTGGATGCAAAATATATTTCGAAGAAGGATTCAAAAAAGAAATTTAGCGTGTCCATGCAGCATTATACCTTTGCCGTCCAAGCATTTATAGAAACCATCAAGCAGTATGGCATGGATGCGTATGAGTTTGAAATATATGAAGACACCACCTACAGGGTGATTGAAAATGTAAGGAATTGCAAATCCGAGCTGGGCATTTTGTACTTGAATGATTTTAACAGGCAGGTATTGCAGAAAATATTTGGGGAATATGGTCTGGAGTTTCATCCTATTTTTGACTGCGGGCTGTATGTCTATATGGCGAAAACCCATCCGCTGGCGGAAAAGAAGCAGGTCTGCCTAGAGGAACTGATGGAGTTTCCCTGCCTTTCTTTTGCTCAGGGAACGCATAATTCCTTTTACTTTGCGGAGGAGGTATTAAGCACGGTACCCTATAAGAAATTGATCAAGGCCAGTGACAGGGCCACGCTCTTAAACTTGATGAAAGGAATTGACGGCTATACAATCTGCTCCGGCATTATCTGCGAGGATCTCAATGGTGCAGACTATGTAGCGGTGCATCTTGATTCCAGCGAGAAAATGACGATTGGCTACCTTGCTAGGAAGGATATGCATATTAGCAAGATAGGAAGGGATTATCTGGCAGCATTGGAGATATTTACATATAGCAGCTAGTATAACAAAGGATGCGTCCTTTGGAAATGTTTCATGTCGTTTTCTTGACAAACATACCTGCGGTATGATAATATACATACTGTAGGTATGGAAAGGAGGAGGGAATGCAGTGGCAAGAAATAAGCACCCAGAAGAAACTGTCCATTTAATCCTAACTGTTGCTTTTCGCCTGTTTATGGAAAAGGGGTATGAGCATACTTCCATTCAGGATATTATTGATCATCTGGGCAGACTAAGCAAAGGGGCAATCTATCATCACTTTAAGTCAAAGGAAGATATTTTAGTTGCTGTGATAGACAGAATGACGGCGGAATCCAATCAAATGCTTGTTAAGATTCGTGATTGCTCTGGATTAAGCGGCAAGGAAAAGTTGAAAAGGATTTTCAAGGAATCCATCAACCGACCGGTACAGAACGACATTTTTACGGTGGCTCCGGATTTTCATAATAATCCCAAGCTTCTGTGCAGCTTGCTGTATGATACGATGGAAGAGGCGGCGCCAAACTATATTTTGCCGATTATTGAGCAGGGGATTGCAGACGGCTCGATTAAAACGGATTATCCGGAACAAATGGCAGAATTGATTTTGCTTGTGGCAAATGTATGGATGAATCCTATGATTTTTAGCAGTTCTGCGGAAGAGTCTTACCGCAAGTTTATGGTATTTGGCCAGATGATGCAAGGGTTCGGGCTGGATATTGTAGATGGGGAGATGCTAGAAAGATTGCAGGAACTGGCATCTATTTATCAGAAGAGCAAGCAATAGCATCCGCCTCGCAGGAGGGGTGATTGCAAGGAGCGGAATCTGTCCTGATACATGGGCAGATTTATGTTGGGGAAATACATACCGACGTATGGTATTGAAAGGAGGTTAGGAGATGGAACAGAAATTATTTAAAAAAGATTTCACCCTCGTGGTAGTGGGGCAGATCATTTCGTTATTTGGCAATGCTACCATTAGATTTGCTTTGCCGCTCTATCTATTAAATCTGACAGGCTCATCGGCACTTTACGGAACAGTTACGGCATGCGCCTTTATTCCTGCCATCCTGCTGTCTCCTATTGGGGGGATTGTGGCAGATCGGGTTAATAAAAGAAATATTATGGTGGTATTGGATTTCGTTACGGCTGCGGTGATATTGGTGTTTTCCCTGCTCATGAGCGGAGTGAACCTCGTTTTGCTTCTGACAGTTACGCTGATGCTTCTATATGGGATTGCCGGGGCATATCAGCCGTCCGTGCAGGCAAGCATTCCAGCATTGGTAAGTGAGGGGCAATTTATGGCGGCAAATTCTATCATCAATACCATCAGCTCTTTTGCTTCCCTGATAGGGCCTGTTCTGGGAGGAGTTTTGTACAGTGCATATGGATTGCAGCCTATCCTGCGGGTTTGCATTGCATGCTTTCTGATGTCA
>CASGVX010000377.1 GCA_949346185.1 uncultured Lachnospiraceae bacterium | reverse complement strand
GAAAATTCCAGCTTACGCAAAATGCAAAGTTATTTTTTAACAGTCCCTAACTTTGTATCTTCGCATCTGCTTACGCTGCCCATGGCAGAGCAAGCAGATGTTACTATTCCCAGCCTTTCACCCTCTCATGAGATAGCCTCGCTGCCTGGCGGCATAAGCATATCAAGCCCCGCCAGTGGAAATCCATGCCAGATAGGCATTGATGAAAGGTTCGATATTCCCATCCAGAACTCCCTGCACATTGCTAACTTCCGTATTTGTCCTATGGTCTTTCACCATCGTATACGGCTGCATGACATAGGAGCGAATCTGGCTCCCCCATCCGTTATCCTTTACCTCTCCCCGGATGCCGCTGGCTTTCTCCCGCTGCTCCTGCTGCTTTAATAGATACAGTTTCGCCTTCAGCATCTGCATCGCCTTATCCTTATTCATATGCTGGGAGCGTTCATTCTGACACTGCACCACGATGCCCGTGGGAAAATGGGTAATGCGGATGGCCGAGGATGTCTTATTGATATGCTGGCCTCCCGCCCCGCTAGAGCGGTACGTATCTATCCTGATATCGTCCTCGTCAATCTCCACATCCACGTCTGCCTGAATGTCCGGCATCACGTCACAGGACACGAAAGAGGTCTGCCTCTTTCCTGCGGCGTTGAAGGGCGAGATGCGCACCAAGCGGTGTACCCCATGCTCGCTCTTCATATAGCCATAGGCATTCAGCCCATTTACCTGCAGGGTGACAGACTTAAGACCCGCCTCGTCCCCATCCAGAAAATCCAGCATTTCCACTTGAAATCCCTGCTTCTCCGCATATCTCTGGAACATGCGGCATAGCATGCTGGCCCAGTCGCAGCTCTCTGTCCCGCCGGCTCCGGCATGGAGGGTAAGAATGGCATTTTCCCTGTCATACTCGCCGCACAGCAATGTTTCTATGCGCAGAGCCTCAAATTCCTTCTCAAAACTCTCCAAGTTCTCTTGGATTTCCGACACCAAATCTGCGTCATTCTCCTCCTCGCCAATCTCAATCAGCGTGAGCATATCTTCCCTATCGCTGCACAAGGCTTCATAACGCTCAATGGTAGTCTTTAGTTTCTTGCTCTCCTGCACCACGGCGGCAGACTGCTCCGGATTATCCCAGAATCCAGGCTCCTCCATGGTTTTCTCTAATTCTTCAACCCGGTCTTTCTTCCCAGCCAGGTCAAAGTGAATTCCCCATTTCGCACAGCGGATGTTCGTAATTAGACAATGTCTGCTTCATATTATCAAATTCTACCACACCACTCACCTCTTTCTCTATTTAGATTTTATATTTTCACATAGCCCGCAAATCAGCCATGGGTGAAAGCTATTCATTCCGCACCTGCCACTCTGTCCCGCAGGGCTTTGTATTTACGGCAGCCAGCTGTTTAATATTTCTTGCCACAGCAGTATTTATACTTCTTGCCGCTTCCACAGGGGCAGGGATCGTTGGGCTGAACCTTCTTGCCGGAACGCCTCTTGGGCGCTTTCTGCAAGGATTCGTCCTTGTTGGTTCCGGTGGGCTTTGCCACCTGCTCCCGCTCCACTTTCTGCTCAATCTGCACATGCATCAGCGCCTTTACCGTATCCTCGGCAATGGCATCGATCATGTCGTTGAACATATCAAATCCGGCAAACTTGTACTCCACCACCGGATCCCTCTGTCCATAAGCCTGCAGCCCGATATTCTGCCGCAGCTGATCCATATCGTCAATATGGTCCATCCATTTATGGTCAATGACCTTCAGAAGAATGATGCGCTCCACCTCGCGAATCTGATCCGCATCCGGGAACTCTGCCTCCTTGGCCTCATAGACCTTCACGGCCTCCTCCTTCAGCTGCTGGATTAGCTCGTCCCTCTTCATGTGCTTGCACTGTTCTTCCGTCAGTTCCACCTTCTTCATGGGAATAATGGGAAGCAATGCATTGTTCAATTCCCTCATATCCCATTCCTCTGCCGGCACATCGTCATTCACGATAGAGCTCACATGCTGCTCCACCACATCCGTAATCATCTTGTATACCGTGTCCCGCATGCTCTCTCCGTCCAATACCTGACGGCGTTCCTTATAAATCACTTCCCTCTGCTCATTGTTCACCCGATCGAACTCCAGCAAATTCTTACGAATGCCAAAGTTATTGCCCTCAATCTTCTTCTGGGCACCCTCGATGGCATTGGAAAGCATCTTGTGCTCCAGCTGCTCTCCCTCAGGCATAGCCTCGAACAGTCCCATCAGACGGTCAGAACCGAAGAGACGGAGCAAATCGTCCTCCAAGGAAATATAAAAACGAGATTCTCCCGGATCGCCCTGACGTCCGGAACGTCCCCGA
>CASGVX010000376.1 GCA_949346185.1 uncultured Lachnospiraceae bacterium | reverse complement strand
ATCCTGTGCGATAACGTATATTTTATTTGTCTGTTCCAACTGAAGGATTCCCTTCGTTCCATCCATCCCCATGCCTGTCATCACCACGCAGACAATCTCGTCAAAAGAAGACTTCATCAGAGATTCATACATAATGTCAGCACAGGGCTTCAAGCCATTTCTGGCAGCCTCCACAGTTACGGAAAGGCTGTGTTCCTTTTTTCCTTTCTCAATCAGGCGCATCTGCGAGCCGCCCCTTGCCATGTATACACTTCCTTTCTGGATGGTCTCTCCATGAACCGCTTCTTCCACATGAATCTCGCTCAATTCATCTAAGCGCTTGCTCAGCGATCCAGTAAAGCCCTCCGGCATATGCTGCACTACCAGCACAGGCGCATCCAGATTCTTCGGCAGAAAGGGAATCACATACTGAAGCGCTTTCGGCCCCCCCGTGGAACATGCCAGTGCCACCAACTTTCTCGCACCGCTTCCCAAGGGTTTCTTGGAATGCTTAGAAGCATCGCCCCGTCTGATTTTCTGAGGCATAGAAGGCACAGCCTTGGGCGTCTCCTGCGCTGCAACCGAACCATTCTTCTCCTCCACGCCACTGGACACTCCTGTGGCAGCATAGAGCATGGAAACCAGACGACTGCCAAAAGAATCTCCCTTTGCCTCAGCCAAGCTATCCGGCTTAGTCACAAAATCAAAGGCTCCCAATTCCAACGCCTGAATGGTTTCTTTTGCCCCTTCCTTGGCAAGGGTACTGACAATCAATACATTGATGCGAATCCCATCTCTCCGCAGTTCCCGAAGAAGCTCGATTCCATTCATCTTTGGCATATTGATATCCAGAACCATAGCGTCGAATTTCTTGCCAGACCGAAGGATTTCCAGCGCTTCCAATCCATTCATTGCATAGTCTTCTGCCTGAAGTTCTCCATCCGAATTTATTATATCAAAGAGAACCCTTCTCATAAGTGCAGAATCATCCACCACCAATACTTTTTTCATGACAATCCTCATTTCTGCGCTGCTTTCTGTACATATTGCAAGTATTTGCGCCGCAGCACAGACACAATACCTGCAACACAAACATCGTTTGTGTTTTTCCCCATTCTTGCCCAGCCTATCTACTCTGCCCGCTCCAGCTGGAATACATAGCGTATAATCTGTTCTCTCTCTTCTTCAGTAACTCCCACGTATTTCATGCGAATATCGTAGAAATCCTCCTCATTCCTCAATTTTCCCGCATGCACTACCTGCCCGAAAAGAGACATGGCCACCGTGCCGCCCTCTCGCTCTATGTCAAAAGCAACCTGAAGATATTCGTTCAGCCTCACTTCCCGCTTCGTAGTAAAACGAAGCCCTCCGCCGCTGATATCCACCATAAAGTCCTCATACTCCAGAGAATCCACTTCCATCTTCTTCTGGGGCAAATCCCCCTGGAAACTATCTCCGGGCACCCGCCGGAACAGCATCCTTGCATGGCAGGACACCCTCTGGTGCTTCCTGCGCTGCACCTGCTCCATGGGCGACACGATTTCCAGAGAAATCATATGACTTCCATTTGCCACAAAAGAAGAGCGGTAATACACATAAGTGAGATAGACTTTCTCATAGGACAGGATATAGATGGCATAGCAACTCATTTTATCCAAGGAAATTTCCTTTTCCAGCTCAACTTCAATCTCTGTTTCAGACACAAATTTCCGAATGATGCCCCTGCATATGCCATGATCATCAAAATCCTCAATCTTTCCCGTATCCCTTCCCACAGGAAAGATTTTTACCGACGCATCCTTCTTAATCATCTCTTCTATCATTGGTCTCACTCCCATGCAAACATGAATCTTATCCAATCAGGATTCTCCACGCAATCCTAGAAGCAATGCCTCCGCGCTTCACCTTCCCCCTCCCTGAATGATCTTGCATAGCAGCCCGGAAAGCCCTTTGCCCTGATTCCTGTCCTCTCTGCTCCCCCCATCCTCCAGCAACATGGCCAAATCCAGCATAGCTCTGGCGGAAGAAGCATTCGGATAGGCAATCGACACCGGCTGCTGTTTCATCACAGAACGAGACATTTTCTCATCATAAGGAATATACCCCAGATACTCCATCTGTAGTTTCAAGAACTTCTCTACCACTGCATCCAACTTCTGGAAAAGCTGCTTCCCCTCCTGATAGCTGTGTGCCCTGTTGGCAACCATATGTATCCTCGCCTCATTCTGATAAAACTCCTGATAACTGCACAGCGTCTTAAGGAGAGCATAGGCATCCGTAATGGAAGTGGGCTCAGGCGTGGCGACAAGAAGCACCTCGGAACTGAAAAGCACCAGATCAATCACCGCATCAGATATGCCCGCCCCCGTATCC
>CASGVX010000375.1 GCA_949346185.1 uncultured Lachnospiraceae bacterium | reverse complement strand
GGTTAAGGGAGGATATCTGCCTTCTAGTTCCAGACAGAGTCGGTGAGGCAAAAGAGAGGATTATGCAATACCGCAGAAAATATCCGAAAAGGGAAGCCCTGGAAGAACAGTTTTTGTGTAAGGTAGAACTTTTTCTGCTATGGAAGGACAGGGAGGCGAAGGGAGGCACAGGGGAATTGCTGGCGGGGGAAGAATTGCTGTCCATGGCGGAGGCGGCTGTTTCCTGCACGGTTCCTGATGGATGGTTGAACGAGCGCAGGACGTTCCTTCTGGCTCCTTCGGAATTGGAGGCGATTTTGTTGGTTGGTGCAGGGCAATTCGCATGCGGCAGGATGGAAGAAGCCTGGGAAGTCCAGAGTTTCGTCTGGAACTATCCTGAGAAACGGCAATGGAAAAAACGTATGGCTGTACAAATAAAGCCCCAAGCTGCCCTGCTGGGGATGGAGCTGGCGCTTCGGGAAGAAGACAGCCGGAAGGCATTTGAATTTGCCAGAGAGGCTCTGGAACTGTTGCGCGGAAATGCCTGTCATTGTTACCTCTTGCCCCTTCTGGAACAGATGGGACGGATATCAGGAGAGGGATTTTCAGAGGGAGATTGGCTATATCTGAGGGGAGCAGACGAATTTCGAGATATTTTCAAACGTATATACCACATGTCGGGGTATCCGGAAAATAGAGTCTGGCAGGGAATTTCAGTGGAAAATACCAGGGAGGCGGGAATCACGCTGAAAATGCTGCGGAAATTTGCCGGAAAACCTTTGGATAAAGCTGTCTTTGATGATGATGGAATAATTGTCACCAGAAGGCAGTTAGAGAAAATAGAGAGTGGAGCCCATAAGCCTTCTTATACGAATTATCAGCGCCTGGTTCATCGGTATGGAAAGCTCGGAGGATGGATGATTCCCATGTTGGAGACAGACTCCATTGAGGTGTTGGAGCTGCGGCAGGAGATTTCCTCCCAGATTGGGTTTTGCCAGTGGGATAAAGTGGAAGCCGGGATGGAGCGCCTAAGGCAGAAGGTGGATATAGCTTATCCCAGGGTGAGGCAGGAGCTTTTGTTTTTTGAGGCAATTATCCTGCTGGAACGTAAGGGAGAGTTGGAGAAGAGCCTGGAGCTGCTACAGAAAGCACTGCATGTCACAGTGCCGGAATGGGAGGGAAAGGATGCAAAATGGTGGGTCTTTCAGAGGGAGGAGATTATTATCGCCAGTAATATCTTGGATATCTACAGAGAAATGGGAAAGCTGGCGGAAGCGAAAGAATGGTGTAAGGCAATCTGTTTTTCTATGGAGCAGCAAAAAGACAGAACAAATATAATGCATACAGGGTATGCGATATTGATGGAAGTCCTTGATAATTACTTAGGAGAATTAAGACTATACGAAGAGGCAATAGATGTCAGTAAGAAGGCTGTCTCTAACTATTTGAAACAGCCTAGGATTGGTACTTTGGACAGGGCATATTACCGCATTGCATGGAACACCTATGAGGCCGCTTCAGGGTCGGCACAACAAGATAAAAGGTTACAGAAGCAGTGGCGGGAGGCTTTTCAAGCCAGTGAAGGCATAGCGGCATTTGTTCGCGATAATTATCTGATGCGGCATTTAAAGGATAAAAGAGAAAAATACTTATTCTGACCTTTGTGCATTAATGTCAGATAAAGGATTAATATCGTTCTCTTCCACGGGGGAATCCATCGATATAGGATTTGTAGGGGCGGACATCTGACCAGAGACAGGCTGTACGATGGTAAGTACTGTGATGCCAAATGTGAGCAGCATGGAATTAAAAGTTTTTTTCATCATTATGAAAAATCTCCTTTGCTTTTTTACTATTTTATCATAATAAAGAGAATCGGTTCAATACGTCAAATTAGTTGCCAGGACTGGCAACTAATTTGACGTATTGATGTTTAGTGGAAACGATAATATACTGAAATAAACAAAAATCTGTCGCTATCTCATCTGCTATTTAATGCCAGATGTTTAATTTTGTCTATATCAAAAAAAGAAAAAGGAGAAGAATTTAATGAAATACGAATTGCCGCAAATAATTATATTAACAGATAATGAACTACTGAAAAATGTATCCACATCAGGTGAAAATGGTGGAATTACAGCAAGAGACAGAGAGCACGTTTGTGCTTCTTGTGGGTTTCATGTTTTTTAAAAAATAGGATTTGTTACTAAAGTGTTTATTTTTAGTTTCGCAACTAAATTCTTGCTTAGTGCTTACATTGTCGTAGAATTCAAACCGACAATCGCAAAAGTTTGCCTAGCCACCTAATTCATGAGCGTAAAGTATCGAAAATCAGTGAAAAATCTTATCGCTTGTGATATAGAAACTACGCATAAATGCTAGAGCATT
>CASGVX010000374.1 GCA_949346185.1 uncultured Lachnospiraceae bacterium | reverse complement strand
CTTTCCTCTGCACTTCGGTGGCGGAAACTAACCAATTCGTCTACTTCCTTCCTCTCCTGTGCCTCGATTTCCAGTTTAAACTCTTCAAATGCCTTCTCCTTTAACTTCTCATAGGTCTTTCTCTCCTTCATAGCATTGTCCAGTTTCTCCCTTGCCTGATCCACCCGGCTCTGCTGCTTGGCTATCACGATCCTCTGGAGATTGATGTTGTATTTTGCATTTTCCACGCTGTTTTCCAAGGCCTTGATCTCCTGAATATCCAAACGATCCTGCACTGCCCCGGTTAGCCTTTCCTGATAGCCATTCTTCCTGGCCACCAGAAAGTCCAGCTTCCTCTCCTCCTCCCGAAGCTTCGCCATCTCAATTCCATATTCTGCCTTCGCCTGATCCTCCAGCTTTTCCTTGATGGACAGAATGCTCTCCATCTGAAATACAAACTTTGCCATGATACTTTGCCCCCTACATCTCTGCCTCGGAAGCCTCTACCTCAAATATCTCCTGCAGCATCTGCACCTCCTGGTCAAAGTCAAACTTTTCATATACATCCTGCCTGAGATATTCATTGACCTCGCCAATCTTTGAGAGGGCAAAATCAATCTCTGGATTAGAGCCGTCTTTATACGCCCCGATATTGACCAAGTCCTCTGCCTCAGAGTAGGTCGCCAATACATTGCGAAGTTTGCCGCTGGCATCCTTATGCTCCCCGTCAGCAATGGAACTCATCACACGGGAAATGCTCTGAAGCACGTCAATCGCAGGATAATGGTTCTTCTGGGCAATCTTGCGGTTCAACACAATATGTCCATCCAAGATACTCCTAGCAGTATCCGTAATGGGCTCATTCATATCATCGCCATCCACTAGCACCGTATAAAGTCCCGTGATGGATCCCTTATCTGAACGCCCAGCCCGCTCCAAAAGTTTTGGCATCTCTGCATAAACGCTGGGGGGATATCCCCTAGACACCGGCGGTTCCCCCGAAGCCAGCCCAATCTCTCGCTGAGCCATAGAAAAACGGGTGAGGGAATCCATCATCAGAAGCACATCCCTTCCCTGATCCCGAAAGTATTCAGCAATGGCCGTGGCCGTCTTGGCAGCCTTATTTCGAATCAGCGCAGGCTTGTCGGAAGTAGCAACCACCACCACGGATCTTGCCATACCCTCCGGCCCCAGATCCCTCTCGATAAACTCTCTGACCTCCCTGCCTCGCTCTCCAATCAGGGCGATGACATTGATATCTGCCTTGGTATTTCTGGCAAACATGCCCAACAGCGTGCTCTTGCCCACGCCACTGCCGGCAAAAATACCAATCCGCTGACCCTTTCCCACGGTATTCAAGCCATCCACCGCCTTCACTCCCAAGGGGAGCACCTCATCAATAATCTCCCTGGCAAGAGGATCTGGCGGTTCCGCTTCCACCGAATAGCCCTGGTTGCCAGCAAGTTTGGCAAGTTCCGAATGGTCGATGGGATTGCCTAGGCCATCCAAGGTCTTTCCCAGCAATTCCTCCCCCACTTTCACTTTTAAGGGAGCCCCGGTATTTTCCACGCGGCTCCCCAAACCAACCCCCGATGTATTGTCGTAGGGCATCAGAAGCACCCTGTCATCCCGAAATCCCACAACCTCCGCATTGATTATCTGATTGCTATCCTTGGTGATGATATGGCACAGATCATTCAATTTGGCTGCCGGACCAATAGACTCCACCGTCAGTCCCACCACCTTAGCGACCTTGCCCAGCCGCTTCTCATAGGACTGGTCTAAAAGCATATGATATTTTGATACGTCAATATCCACCATACTGATACGCTCCTCGCTTTCCTTCCCATTAATACACCAGCAGCTTCACATGCTCTTCCAAATTTTGCATCTGGGCATCCAGACTGCAATCTATAATTCTGTTATCTGTCTCAATAATACACTGACTTTCTGTCAGGCTCTCATCTTCTAAAATGTCAAACTCCATAACATCCTTTGCCAGCACCTTGAGGGTAGATTTCTTGGCAGATACCAGAGCGATATCCTTCTTGGACACTCGAAGCACCAATTTAGATGTCTTCTCCATATTTCTCAATGCATTTCCAATCAGGTATAGAATCACTTCCTTCTTGTCCTCGCAGACAATGCCTGTTAATTTTTTCACCAGAGAGACAACGATTTCAGCAAATGCCGGCTCCAGATTCCTTTCCTGCTCTTCCAGTTCCATCATCTTTTCTTGGAATTCTTGCTGCAGTCCCTGCCGCATCTGATCCAGCTCTATCCCTGCCTCGTTCCTTCCCTCTTCCATCCCGATGGCCTTCCCCTCGGAACGAGCCATCTCCTTAATGGCCTCCGCCTGCTCATTGGCCCGAGCCACAATGGCCTCTGCCTCCTGTCT
>CASGVX010000373.1 GCA_949346185.1 uncultured Lachnospiraceae bacterium | reverse complement strand
TGTTCGGTCTGCCATCAGTTCAAAATTCATATCGTCCGCTCTGGTGCATCTAAAATCATGCATGAGCCTTCCAAGATCGGACTCCCCCCGGTATTCTCCATTCACATATAGGATATGCTCTCCATCTTCAAAAGGTCTGCCCGTGGCAAGGTTCATTCTCTCAATCGGATAAATCGGTTCGCCCTTTCCATAAAAATCCCTCTCGGTAATGAAGATCGTATAGGTGTCTGGCAGTTCTTCAAATTCCTGCCCGGAATGGAGATTCTCTACATCCATCACGCTGGAATGGTATCTCGCCCTGTGCGGGTCTGCCCCCTTTTCTTGCCTTTGGATTTCCAAATCATATCTTTTTCCCGCCAAGTCTCTGCCGTATGCGTCCAGACAGATAGAGCGCGCCCCCACCAGCCTTTTCATATCCTTCTGTGTTTCGCACTCTGTAATCGTCAAATCCGGCTTATCCGTGATGATACGCAACACAAATTCCGCCAATGGTATATTATCCTTGAAAAGGCAGCGCATGAAGTCATCGTCAATAGGTCGCAAGTCACGCAGACGCTGTAAGTCTTCCTGATGTTTTCGTTCCGCTGATGTCAATGTTCCCGCCTGCCTCCTCTTTCGTTTTCGTAATTTAATACTACCATAAAACTCCTGAGTTTACAAGACGGAAGCCATTGCATTTCCGATTCCCGCCCTACCTGTTCGTAAATTTTACATTGGGCAAAAATATCGGGCCAGAAATCCGTATTCAGATTCCCGGCCCATCAATTCTGCCTTAAGCATTTCTCTCCGCTTTCAGCCTATTTACTTCTTCAAGGGATAGCCCCGAAATATTCGCTATTTCTTCCAAGGCGTATTTTCCAGCAGCCAGCATGTGAAGCGCCGCCTCATTCATCCCTTCTTGCAAGGATTCATTCCTCATATCTTCCATAATCCGGCACATCTCACTCGCTTCGAATTTTCTTTCAGATACCGTGTTCGGTCTGCCATCAGTTCAAAATTACTATGGAAAAGGTTAGTTCCCCAGTATCCACCTTATTTCATTCCATTTCATCCTCAAAGGCCGACCGGATGCTCTGATAGTGCAGGAAGACCCCCTGCCTCCCCAATGCATCAATCTCCTCCCGGCTGGCAATGCGATACCCCTCCGTCTCTCCCCTCTGCAGACAGATATCCTCCTTGGCAAAGTCCATTTCAAAACGGTAAACATCCACAAAATAATTGTCTTTTTTTTCCGGATTGTCCCGGCGATAGGTAAAGAGAAGTTCTCCGGGACAGCCCGATACGTCCAGCCCCGTCTCCTCCCTGATTTCCCGCAAAACCGCATCCCCGGAATCTTCCCCGGCCAGGGCGGCTCCCCCGGACACCTCCCAATGGCCCGGCGCCCACTCTTTGCCCATGGCCCGCTTCGTGAGGAGAAACTTCCCGTCCGGTCTCCTAATCACGCCAAGCACAGACAGATGATACTCCCCCGGTCTCATATTCCAGTCATTGCGCACCATGGTTCGCCCGGTGCGCTCCTTCTTCTCATCGTATATATCCCAAAGTTCCATTTCAATCATTGTTCCTCCTGCCAAATAAGAGAACCAGGCGCAATAACTGCAGCAAGGTAGAAACCGCCGCTGTCACATATGTCATTGCCGCCGCCCGAAGCACCTTCCTCGCTCCTCGCACTTCCTCCTCGTAGAGCATACCGCTGCCATCCAGTATCTGAAGCGCCCGCCCGGAGGCATTAAATTCCACCGGAAGCGTGACCACCTGAAACAGCAATGTGAGGGAAAATAATATGATTCCCAGATTTAGCAAATTGAAAGAACCCAAAATCAGCCCCACAATCATAATCGGCCATGACAATTTCGAGCCGATATTGACCACCGGGACAATCGCATTGCGCACTTTAATTGGCACATAACCCACCTGATGCTGGATGGCATGGCCGCACTCATGCGCCGCCACACCCACTGCAGACACAGAATCCGAACCATACACGCTATCCGACAGACGCAATACCTTATTTCTAGGATCATAGTGATCTGTGAGGTTGCCACTGATATGCTCTATGCGCACATCATGTATTCCCGCTCCCGCAAGAATCTGTTCTGCTGCCCGAACGCCCGTAATCCCCCGCCGACACCGTTGGCTGCTATACTTCCGAAAAGCACGGTTTACATTGGCAGAGGCTATGAGGCAAATCACTGCCCCTACAATCACTAGCAGATACGTGGGATCCATGCGGTAATACATTCCCGGCATCCCATAAAAGCCATAATATCCTGAAGCAAAAACATTTACCAAATCAAACATGCTGTCTCCTTTCCAAACTGCTATTTTTAGGCGTTTGCGAAACGCCAGAACCCGCATAAATACGGGATTCTTTTTGTCACA
>CASGVX010000372.1 GCA_949346185.1 uncultured Lachnospiraceae bacterium | reverse complement strand
GAAAATCAACCACTATATCGGAAAAAACGTGGCGCTCATCTTTGAGAAGACCAGTACCCGCACCCGCTGCTCCTTTGAGGTGGCAGCCCATGACATGGGCATGGGAACCACTTACCTAGACCCCTCTGGATCCCAGATCGGGAAGAAGGAGAGCATTGCAGATACGGCCAGGGTGCTGGGCAGGATGTTTGACGGCATAGAGTATCGGGGTTATGGGCAGGAGATTGTGGAAGAACTGGCGGAGCATGCCGGGGTTCCCGTGTGGAATGGCCTGACCAACGAGTACCATCCCACCCAGATGCTTGCCACCCTTCTCACTATCAGGGAGCATCTGGGAAAAATCAAGGGAGTGAAGTTGGTTTACATGGGCGATGCCCGCTATAATATGGGAAATTCCCTGATGATTGTCTGTGCCAAGATGGGAATGGATTTCGTGGCATGTACGGCGAAGGAATATTTTCCTGACAGTGCTTTGGTGGAGCAGTGCCAGGAGTATGCCGAGGCTTCCGGAGGTTCCATTACCCTGACGGAGGATGTGATGACGGGCACAAAGGATGCGGATGTGATCTATACCGACGTGTGGGTATCCATGGGTGAGCCGGAAGAGGTGTGGGCAGAGCGCATTCAGGCGTTAAAGCCGTATCAGGTGAATCGAAAGGTGATGGAAAATGCCAGGGAGGGCGCTATCTTTACCCATTGTCTCCCTGCGTTCCATGATTTGAAAACGACCATTGGAAAAGAAGTATATGAAAAGTTTGGCATGGAAGAGCTGGAAGTGACAGATGAAGTCTTTGAGTCCCCCCGGTCTGTGGTGTTTGACGAGGCAGAAAATAGGATGCATACCATTAAGGCAGTGATGGTGGCGACTTTGGGAGAATGGGAATAGATCAGGCATGAAAGGAAAAATATTGAAAGCATTGCGGGAGGCGGGACAGGGATATGTCTCTGGTTCTGCCCTCTGTGAAAAACTTGGGGTATCCAGGCAGGCGGTGTGGAAGAATATTGCCGCACTGAAGGAGATGGGGTATGAATTTGCTTCCGGTTCCAATAAGGGCTACCGCCTCATATCTGCGCCGGACAGGCTCTATGGACCGGAGATTGAGAGTCATATGCCGGAAGATGGAATCTGCCAGAGGGTGGAATGCTTGGACGTGGTGGATTCCACCAATAGCTATGCAAAAAAACTGGCGGAACAGGGGGAACTGGAGGGCACTCTGGTGGTGGCGGAGCGGCAGACGGCAGGCCGAGGAAGAAGGGGGAGGCACTGGGAGAGCCCGGAGGGCGTGAATGTCTTTATGACGCTGATTCTCAGGCCGGAACTGCATCCTTCTAGGATTTCTGGCATGACCCTTCTGGCTGCCCTGGCTCTGGCTAAGGCCATCAAGGAAATGATTTCCGTGGACGTGGCCATAAAGTGGCCCAATGACGTGATTGTGGCGGGAAAGAAGGTCTGCGGCATTCTGACAGAGATGAGCTCGGAGGAAAATTTCGTCCACTATGCGGTGGTGGGGATGGGAATCAATGTGAATCAGCAGAGTTTTCCTGAGGAATTGCAGGAAAAGGCTACCTCTCTTTTTTTGGAGACGGGAGAAAAAATACACCGCTGCGCTTTGGCGGCAAGGACTGTGACTTATTTTGGAGCGTATTACCGTCGGTATGAGAGGGAGGGAAATCTCTCTGCCTTTGTGTCGGAGTATAACCAGATGCTTGCCAATAGGGATAGGGAAGTGCGGGTGTATTACGGCATGGTGGAAGATGCCATCGAAAAGGATGTCCAGACAGGGATTGCCAGGGGCATTGACAGGGAGGGAGCCTTGTTGGTGGAGATGGAAGGAAGGGAAGAGAGGATTGTGTCCGGCGAGGTGTCTGTAAGGGGGGCAGATGGATACGTATGAGTGTGGAATGGGAGCAATGCATTGTTTTCGCATGGTTCTGTGTTGATGCAAGATGCAGTTGTCCACGCTTTGCCCACAAAAAAACTATTTGTGGGCAAACATTTTTTCTAATTTATCCATCATGTCTTTTTCTAACGTGTCTGTTGGGTGTGTATAATATTGCAATGTGGTCTTTATGTCTGTGTGTCCAAGGCGCCTTCTGACCACCTCTGGGTTTGCGCCAGTTTCTGCAAGCATTGTGGCATGTGTATGGCGCAAGGAATGGAAATCAAATGGCGCATTTATTTTTTCATGGATGACACGGGATGCGTATTTGAAGGATATGGTATTGGCGTATTCTCCATTTTCACGTACCATGACAAGAGGAATCCTAGGATGATCGCAGGGAACGGAATGCGGCAGGGAGTATAGTAGTTGGGCATGTTCTCCTCTTTCGTCTATCTCGTCCTTTAGATAGTATTCCTTATAGTATTCTGCATAGTTTCGCA
>CASGVX010000371.1 GCA_949346185.1 uncultured Lachnospiraceae bacterium | reverse complement strand
GCCGGGCTACGCTGCGAAATATCCATGAAAATCTGTTCTGGGCATTCTTCTACAATGTAGTCGGGATTCCCTTGGCGGCTGGGGTTTGGATTCCCGTGTTTGGGTGGCAGCTAAGTCCCATGTTTGGGGCGGCGGCAATGAGCCTATCCAGTTTTTGCGTGGTCACAAATGCCCTGCGGCTGAATTTCTGCAGGGTGTATGATGATAGAAGGGATAAAAGACATTCCAGAGGAAAGAAAAGAGCAAAGGATGTGGCATTGGAAGAAAAGGAGGAAATGACAATGACAAAGACAATGAAGATTCAGGGGATGATGTGCGGGCACTGCGAGGCCAGGGTGAAGAAATGCTTGGAGGCAATCCCTCAGGTGGAGATGGCCGAGGTGAGCCATGAGAAGGAGCAGGCGGTGGTGACGCTTAGGGAAGCAGTGGAAGACGACGTGCTGAAAAAGGCAGTGGAAGAGCAGGATTACCAAGTGGTTTCTGTGGAGTAGGCATACTTGCCCGGAAGGGTGGCAGGAACAGCAGGAATACGCTAGAAAGGCGCAAGGGGAAGAACGCAAAACCAAGGGAGGCATAGAATGATATTGCACCCCTTGGTTTTTTCTGTTTATCGGCAGCAGGACGGAAAATGATGTTATTGTATATTGGGATTATATTGACAAAAAATGAGCGTGAGGTATAATAATCTTGCTATGACTAAACGATCTTTTTTGAAATGGAGATAGAGAATGGGAAAGATACGGAATAGAGGAAAAAAGAATCGAGGCATTACTCTGCTATTATCCATCATATTTGTTTTTTGCATATTAGGGACAGTGGTATTTTCTGTGGCCAAGAAGATATCTGCGAAGATGTCTGAGTCGGCAATACAGAATCTCAGCGCAAGTCTGGATCTGATTCAGGGTACCATGGAGGCGATTCTGACCAAGGAGGCAGAGTTTCAGAAGCTGCTTGCTCAGGAAATTTCATCTATGGATAATCCAGAGGAATTTGTCCGCTCTTATGAGAGAAATCGGACGATGGTAAAGATGTCTCTGATACCTTCTGGGAAAACGGAAGGCATTTCTAATATGGGAGAGGTATTTACTGAGGGAGAATTGGATTTTTCTGCAGGAAAAACAGCGGATGGGGTGCTGGTATCTCGCTCTTATTTGAACTATATGGGAACCTGGGCATATACCATGAAATGCCCGGTCTTGAAGCAGGGCAGGGGAATTGCCACGCTGTATATTGAGTATGTGTATGATACCTTTGACGAGGCCCTGCCTGAAACGCTTTATAATGGAAAAGCCATGCTCTATATTATGGATTCCCAGACAAAGAGAATGGTACTAAAGCCAAAGGGAATGGGGGAGAGGGATGCGGGACATTTGAATCTGGAGGATTTTTACCGGGCAAACAATATTCTTGAAAAGAATCTGCAGGGGAAGGTTTCCCGATGTATAGAAAGTGGAAAGGATATTATGTTCTATCATGATATTCGCGGCAGGAACTCCTTGAATTATATGTGGTCCGTCAATGATGGTTTCGTGTATCTCATAGGCTACGTGCCCATTGAGGCGGTTCAGCAGGAGGGCAGGCTGGTAAGTCAGAATATCTTTATCGTTGTGGCAGTGATGCTGAGTGCATTTATCCTGTGCGTTTTAATATATTACCTGAACCAGAGGCAGCAGATTAAAGTCAGAAGGGAGCGGGAGAGAGAGCGGGAGATTCACAACAAGCAGCTGGCGGAGGCTTTGCAGGCGGCACAGATTGCCAGCAACTCCAAGACCACATTTCTCTCCAATATGTCCCACGATATCCGCACGCCCATGAATGCGGTGCTGGGATTTACCACGCTGCTTTTCAAGGATGCGGAAAATCCCGCCAAAGTTCGGGAATACACGAAGAAAATCACTGCGTCAGGCCAGCATCTTCTCAGCCTCATTAATGACATTCTGGATGTCTCCAAGATTGAGAGCGGCAAGGTGGTGCTCTCAGTGGAGGAGTTCACCTTGAATGATCTGGTATCCTCCGTGGATGCCATTATCCGTCCCATGGCGGAGGCCAGGGAGCAGGAATTTCATGTGTCCGTGATGAAAATAAAACATGAGTATTTGATGGGGGATGAGACCAGGATTAACCAGATCTTGATCAATCTCCTCTCCAATGCGGTAAAATACACCCCGGAGGGGGGGAATATCTGGTTTCGCATCATCGGGCTGAAACAGCGTTCTAGACAATATGAGCATATTAGGATAGAGGTGGAGGATGATGGGTATGGCATGACGCCGGAATATCTGGAGACCATTTTTGACGCATTTACCAGGGCAGAGAACAGCACCACCAATAAGGTGCAGGGCACCGGGCTTGGCATGGCGATTACGAAAAATATTGTGGAGCTGATGGGTGG
>CASGVX010000370.1 GCA_949346185.1 uncultured Lachnospiraceae bacterium | reverse complement strand
GGGCTGAACTTCATTTTGTGGCAGAAGATGCCTTGAGGGTGGGGGAATGTACGGTAGAGGGCACTGATTTTGACTATCGGGGAAAAGGATATCGAGTGGGGCAGTTGGGCATCTTTCAAGTGGAAAATGCCGCTCTGGCAGTGGAGGCGTTGGAAGTGCTTCGGGCAAATGGTTTTGACAGGATTGGGGAGGAGCAGATTGCTCAAGGGCTGCGAACCAGCAGATGGCCAGGAAGGCTGGACGTGGTGTGGAAAAATCCCTTTGTCCTAGTGGATGGGGCCCACAATCCCTCGGCAGTTGGCAGGCTGGTGGAATCTCTGGAAACTTATTTCCCCGGGGAGAGGTTTGACTTTATTTTCGCCGTGTTCCGGGATAAGGATTATGGGAGGGAAGTGGAGGCTCTTCTCCCTGTGATGCATCGGGCATATGCCGTGGCGGCTCCCGGAAGGCGGGGGCTTTCCGGGGAGGCTTTGGAGGAATGCATAGCCCGTCTGGCAGAAGAGCAGGGGAGGGAGGTGGAGACTTTCTCTTGCGGCACGATGGAAGGAGCTTGCCGCCAGGCGCTGGAGGGGCTTTCCGGGGAGAGGAAATTAGTGGTGTGCGGCTCCCTCTCCATCGTGGGAGATGCCTACAGATATTTACAGTTCCTTAGAAGGTAATTTTAAGCAGAGCAGAAAGAATAGCAGAAATCTAAGTGCAGAGAGGATGATTGGCGAAATGAAGATTGGGCAGAAGGATTTTGACTTTGGAGGCGGGCATACCTATGTGATGGGCATATTAAATGTGACGCCGGATTCTTTCTCCGACGGGGGAAAGTTTCGGGAAATGGATGCGGCGCTATATCATGTGGAAGAGATGGTGCTGGATGGTGCTGATATCATTGATGTGGGGGGAGAGTCCACTCGCCCGGGATATCAGGCGGTTTCCATCCAGGAGGAGTCGGTCAGGGTGATTTCTGTGCTGGAGGAGATTAAGAAGCGGTTTGACGTGCCGGTGTCCGTGGACAGCTATAAGGCTCCGGTGATGGATGCTGCGCTCTCTGCAGGGGCTGATTTTGCCAATGATATTTGGGGGCTGCGCTACGACGTCCTCTTTTCGGAGGAGGAAAGGGGATGGGGTGCCGGCACTATGGCAGAGGTGGTGGCAAAGCATAGGAAGCCGGTGTGCATCATGCAGAACCGCCGGGAGGCGGTTTACGAGGAAGGGCTTCTGCCCGGCATGTTTGCAGATCTGCGGGAGAGCCTTTCCATCGGGGAGCGGGCTGGGATTTCAAAAGATCGGATGATTCTTGATCCTGGGGTGGGCTTTGGAAAGACCTACGAGCACAATCTGCAGGTGCTGGCGCGTCTGGAAGATTTTAAGGCATTGGGGATGCCTTTGCTCCTTGCGGCATCTAGGAAGTCCGTCATCGGGCTGACGCTTGACCTGCCTGTCACGGAGCGGGAGGAGGGAACTCTGGTTACCACGGTGCAGGCAGTGCAGAGCGGCTGGCAGATGGTGCGGGTGCATGATGTGAAAAGAAGTGTCCGTGCCATCCGCATGATGGAGAAAATACGGGAGTATGGCGAAAAATAGTCCTTTACAAATGGAGGCGTTATTGCTATAATTTGAAAAAGCTTGCGATTCCTTGATGGGAGGAATCGCAGGCGCGATAGAGCAAAGACGTGGAAGAGAGCCAGTAGGACAGCGGAAATCCCAGAGAGAAGTCGGGTGGTGCGAGGCTTCGATGGAAACTGCCCGAACCCGTCTCGGAGTTTTGGAAGGGAAGCGCGCTGCATGCGTTGCGGAAATTCCAACGGCTGCCCCCGTTATCATGGGCATTGCTTGCCGCTGCAAATAGTGGCAAATCTGATTAGAGTGCAGACATTGTCTGAAATTAGGTGGTACCGCGGAGTTGATTCGCCCTAAATAGAAGTGATATTCTATTTGGGGCTTTTTTACATAAATTTGAAGTTTAGGAAAGCGATAGTTTCCAGAAAGGATGAGATTGTATGAAGTTAGAAAAACTGATTGGGCCAAGATTTAAGGAGAAGCCGGCAGACTGCGTGATTGACAGCCACGCCCTGATGGTGCGAGGGGGCTATATGAAGAACGTGGGAAATGGCATTTTTTCGGAGTACCCGGCATTGAAGAGGGTTACTGCCAAGATTGAGAGGATTATCCGCACGGAGATGGATGCCATTGATGGGCAGGAGGTGCTGTTTCCCGTGGTACTCCCTGCGGATTTGTGGGATGAGTCCGGCAGATATGAGAGCGTGGGAAATGAACTTCTGCGTTTTACGGACAGGAGCCAGTCCCGCATGGTGCTTGCCATGACCCATGAGGAGGCGGCGGTGCATCTGGTGCGGGAGTATGCCCAGTCCTATGCCAAGTATCCCTTTATGATTTATCAGAT
>CASGVX010000369.1 GCA_949346185.1 uncultured Lachnospiraceae bacterium | reverse complement strand
TGGGAAGGGTGCTGGATTTGCCCTACGCCTATGTGGATACCATTGCCAAGGCCGTGCCCATGGAGCTGGGCATCACAATCCAGAAGGCGCTGGAGCACAATCCGGAGTTTCGGGAGATGTACGACAATGACGAGCAGGCTAGAAACTTGATCGAGATGTCCAAGCGGCTGGAGGGGCTGCCTAGGCATACCTCCATGCATGCGGCGGGGGTTCTCATCAGCCCCAGGCCCGTGGATGAGTTTGTGCCCCTTTCCAAGGCGGCGGACGGCACCATTACCACCCAGTATACCATGACCACCTTGGAAGAATTGGGACTGCTGAAAATGGATTTCCTAGGACTGAGGACGCTGACAGTCATCCAGAATGCGGCTCGGCTTGCCGGGCTTTCCGATGACACGGTGATGGACATTGACTTTGACGACAAACATGTCTACGAGATGATTAGCGAGGGGAAGACGGAGGGGGTGTTCCAGCTGGAGAGCGGGGGCATGAAGCAGTTTATGACGGAATTAAGACCTGGCAATATGGAGGACGTCATTGCTGGAATCTCCCTGTACCGCCCCGGCCCCATGGATTATATCCCCCAGTATGTGCAGGGAAAGAATAATCGGGACAGCGTGACTTATGACTGTCCCCAGCTGGAGCCAATTCTGGAGCCTACCTATGGGTGCATCGTATATCAGGAGCAGGTGATGCAGATTGTGCGGAATCTGGCGGGATATAGTTTTGGGCGCAGCGATTTGGTGCGCCGTGCCATGTCCAAGAAAAAGGCATCGGTGATGGCGGCAGAGCGGAAGAACTTCGTCTATGGAAATGAGGAGGAGGGGGTGAAAGGCTGCGTGGCTAATGGCATTCCCGAGGAGATTGCCAATAAAATCTATGATGATATGACGGACTTTGCCAAGTATGCCTTCAATAAATCCCATGCCGCCGCCTATGCGGTGGTGGCATATCAGACAGCCTATCTGAAATATTACTATCCCGTGGAGTTTATGGCGGCTCTGATGACCTCTGTGAGGGATCACAATGGAAAGGTGCTAAGTTACGCTATGACCTGCCGCCAGATGGGAATTGAAATCTTGGGGCCGGACGTGAACGAGGGAGAGGCGGCCTTTTCCGTGTCGGATGGGAAGATTCGCTTCGGCTTGTCCGCCATCAAGGGCATCGGGGACGGTGTGATTGATGCCATCGTGGAGGAGAGGAATGCCGGCGGTCTGTTCCAGTCCATGGAGGACTTTATGAAAAGGCTTTCGGGGAAAGAGGTGACGAAGCATACCATAGAGAATTTTATTAAGTCAGGAGCCTTTGACTGCTTGGAGGGGACTAGGAAGCAGAAACTTTTGGTACACCAGTCCATGATGGACCAGATCAATCGGGAGAAGAAGGACAATACCATGGGGCAGCTATCCCTGTTTGACATGGGGGATGAGGAGTTGGCGGGGGCGAACCGCATTACCTATCCGGATGTGGGAGAGTTCGAGAAAGAGGAGTTTCTCATGTATGAGAAAGAGATGCTGGGCATCTATGTGAGCGGGCATCCTCTGGAGGAGTATCTTGGATTGATTGAGAAAAATTGCACCAATACCTCTCAGGATTTTGTTCAGGAAAATGAACAGGAGGATATAGGTATGGCAAGGCTGCAAGATGGGGATACTGTGATTATCGGGGGCATGATTTCCGAGAAATCTGTCAAGGTCACTAGGAAAAATACCGTCATGGCCTTCATCACGGTAGAGGATCTGTATGGGACGGTGGAAGTGCTGATTTTCCCTAGGGATTATGAGAAAAATAAGATGCTTCTGGAGAAGGATGCCAAGGTGTTCGTCAAGGGAAAGGTGAAAGTGGAGGAAGAGCGGGGAGGAAAGCTCATCTGCCAGCAGCTGATTCCCTTTGATCAGATTCCCTGCGAACTGTGGATTCGCTTTCCGGATATTCAGGCCTTTGCGGAGGCAGAGGCCGGGCTGTATGAGAAAATGGCTTCCTGCGACGGAAAAGACCATGTGTGCATCTACGTGAGCAAGGAGAAGCAGGTGAAGCGGCTTCCCCATAGCAGGAGCGTGAATGCTAGGAGAATTATGGAGGAGCATCTTCTGGATTATCTGGGGGAAGGCGCTGTAGCAATTCGTGAAAAGAGTATTGAAAAATAATTTATTATAGATTAGAATTATAGTAATTGCAAAAGAAGGAGGCAAAATGGATGAGTGACAAGATGAAGACCATTGGCGTTTTGACAAGTGGCGGAGATGCTCCCGGCATGAATGCGGCCATCCGCGCAGTTGTCCGCACGGGTATTTCCAGCGGGCTGAAGGTCAAGGGGATCCGTTGCGGGTTTGCCGGGCTGTTGGATGAGGATATTATTGATTTGGATAATCTTGCAGTGTCAAATATTATCCAG
>CASGVX010000368.1 GCA_949346185.1 uncultured Lachnospiraceae bacterium | reverse complement strand
TCAGCCATCTGAGGCTTGGTTGAAGGGATTCTTATCCTGACTGGAAGCATTGATAAGGATGCCAAGGGGATTCCTTTGAAGGATTGATGTCACTATGAACGGCGAAGCCGTGATGCGAATGGTAACAGATTGATGAGAATTTGAACGCAAAAGAGTGAATGCACTTGCATTCACTCTTTTTTTCACGTATACTGTGACTGATGCCGTAAGGCAGTAGGTCTATCGCATGAGGAGATGAATGGCTGTGAATAGTAACGCTGATGCTGCTATTTACGGTAGTAGTGTGTATGAAGGAGAATATACCAAAATGATTGAGGTTGCAATTTGCGAAGACAGCAGGATGGACAGGGAATTGCTATATAAGATTATCTCTCTGCTCATGTCGGACAGAGGGCTGGAGTTTCGCATTGATACATACGAAAGCGGAGAGAGTTTGGTGACGGGATACAGCAGCCGGCCCTATGATTTGATTTTTTTAGATATTCTTATGGGGGAAATCAATGGGATGGAGGCGGGAAAGAAGATTCGGGAGCTGGATCAGATGGTGGAGATTATATATTGTACCTCCAGTAAGGATTTTGCCATTGCCGCCTATGAAATCCACTCATTGGGATATTTGCTGAAGCCATATGAATCTGCCAAGATTGGCGCATTGATTGATTATTATGTGCAGCGGCATCCCCAGAAGAATCGGAATTTCATACAGGTGAAGTCTAAGAGGAAGCCTGTCATTATTCCCTACAAGGATATTATTTATATGGAGTCAGATAATAAGGTGGTTTATATTCATACCACCAATCAGGGAGATGTGAAGGTATATGGCAAATTGGATTATTTCGAGAGCCAGATTCAGGATGAGGGCTTTTTGCGGTGCCATCAAAGCTATCTGGTAAATATGGGCTTTGTGGCGGGGCTGATTGATTCAGACTTTATCATGCTGAACGATGACGTGATTCCCATCCGCAAGTCGGGGAGAAAGATTCTTGTCAAGACTTATGAGGCATTTCTGAAACAAGACTACCGTGAATAGCAACTGCCTGGTGAATTAGATAGAAAATAATAGAAAAGTAGAGGATTGCTTGATATGATGAATAAATTAGGATGGATGATTAGGGCGGGTGCTCTCATGGCGCTCATTTTCCTTGCGGGATGCGCAAAGGGGGAGTCCACATACCAGGAGGGGATGAAGCTGGCGGAGAGCGGCAAGTATGAGAAGGCGCTGTCCAAGTTTCAGCAGGCCATGAAAGAGGATGGAGAGGTTTCAGATTATCACATTGCATGCGGCATGGCGTATATCCATATGGGAAAGTATGAGGAGGCGGGCAAGGTCTTTGAAAATGCCATGGGCAAGCTGAAGGAATCTGCCGCCAAGGAGGATAAGAAGCAGTTCTATTATGGAAATGCCCTGGCGCTGTCCGGGATGGGGGAGTGTGAGCAGGCTCTGGCATACTGTGACAAGGCTCTGAAGATAGACCTTCTGGGAGACATGGATGCAGATATCAATTACACTAAGGCGGTATGTTTGAAGAATCAGGGAAAATATGAGGAGGCAGAGGAAGTATGCAAAAAATTAATCAAAGAAAATAAAAAGGATTGGCAGGCGTATTATGAACTGGCATCTATTCAGGAAAAACTGGGGCGGAGAGAAGAGGCGGCCAAAACTTATGAGGAGATTGGGGAGGATGATGATGGTACCGCCTGCTTTGCCCTATATCGCCTGTATAATCTGATGGGAGATTCGGAATCGGCTGAGAAAGCGTTGGATGAGGTGCTTGGCTGGGATACGAAGAAGGCAGCCAATGCCCTGGCTGTGGGCAGGGCATATTACTGCAAAAAGGATATGGGATCAGCTAGAAAATATTTTCAGATGGCTTATGATGGGAACTGCACGGAGAGCTTGTATTATCTGGGCGTGCTTTCTATGGAGGAGAAGAATTACCAAGATGCGGAGAAGAAGTTTCTGGCTTATATCAAGGAAAATGAGAGAGATTTGGATGCAGAGGCATATAATCAGCTGGCAGTGGCAATGATGGAATTGGAGACATATGAAAAAGCGCAAGATTATCTGAACCAAGGCTTGGAGCGAGGCATGACCGAGGCAGAGCAGGGCTTGCGGAAGAACCAGGTGGTTCTCTATGAGAAACAGAAGAAGTATGAGGAGGCGCTGGAGGCAGCGCAGGAATATGTAAAGCGTTATGATGATGATGAGATGAAGAAGGAACTTTCATTTATCAAGACTAGGATCAAATAGTAGTAATAGGAGGCATTTCGTGGCAGAGACATTATATGATACGGCAGAGAGAGAGGAGCGGATTCTTTTGGTGGGCGTGGCCACCTCCGACGTGGAGGAGGTGGAGAAGTCCTTGGAGGAACTGGAAGAACTGGGGCAGACTGCCGGG
>CASGVX010000367.1 GCA_949346185.1 uncultured Lachnospiraceae bacterium | reverse complement strand
GGGAGATTACTACCTTGGCGTATGATTCCAGAAAGGTGGAGAGGGATTCCGTGTTCGTGTGCATCACCGGGGCGGTGCGGGATGCCCATGACTTCGCCGAGGAAGTGGCGGAGAAGGGAGCGGCGGTTCTGATTGTGGAAAAGGAGGTTTCCGTGCCGGAAGCCGTGACGGTGATTCGGGTGGAGAATACCAGGCTGGCTCTTGCCCAGGCATCTGCGGCATATTTTGGCCATCCTGCCAGAGAGCTGACCACCATCGGCATTACCGGGACGAAGGGAAAGACTACGGCCACCTATATGGTGCGCTCGATCTTGGAGGCATCCGGCTATCCCACGGGATTGATTGGAACGATTGAGTCTGTGATTGGCGAGGAGGCGATTCCCGCTGCCAATACCACGCCGGAATCTTACGTGGTGCAGGAGACATTTCGGAAGATGGTGGATGCGGGCTGCAAGTGCGTGGTGATGGAGGTTTCCTCCCAAGGGCTGATGCTCCACCGGGTGGCAGGATTTGTTTTTGACTATGGCATCTTTACCAATCTGGAGCCAGACCATATCGGCCCCAATGAGCATAAAGACCTAGCGGATTATATCCACTGCAAGAGTCTTTTGTTCAGGCAGTGCCGACAAGGGATTTTCAATGGGGACGATAGCCATTTGCAGCAGATGCTGGCGGGGCATACTTGCCAGGTGGAGACCTATGGCTTTTCAGAGGGCGTGGATTTGCGGGCGGACAACGTGCATTTGACGGATAAGGGAGGCACGTTGGGGGTTGCCTACCATATGTCCGGGAAGATGGATTTGGATGTGGAGATTGATATTCCCGGGACGTTCAGCGTGTATAATTCCATGACAGCCATTGCTATCTGCAGACATTTCGGGGTGAAGGAGGAGGCGATACTGTCTTCTCTGGCTCAGATTCGCGTCAAGGGGAGGGTGGAGATTCTTCCCGTTTCCTCAAAGTTTACGCTGATGATTGACTATGCCCACAATGCCATGAGCCTGAATAGCCTTCTAGCCACGCTGAAGGAATACAGGCCAAAGAGGCTGGTGTGCCTCTTTGGGTGTGGAGGAGACCGCTCTAGGGATCGGCGTTTTGAAATGGGGGAGGTTTCCTCCAGACTGGCGGATTTGACCATCGTCACTTCGGATAATCCCCGGACAGAGAAGCCGGAGGATATCATTGCTGATATTGTGGTGGGCGTGGAGCGGGAAGAGGGGGCGTATGTCACCATACCCGACAGGGGAGATGCCATCCGCTATGCCATCGAGAATGCCCGGGAGGGGGACGTAATTGTTCTTGCGGGAAAGGGACATGAGGATTATCAGGAAATCAATGGAAAGAAGTTCCATATGGATGAGCGGGAGCTGGTGGCGGATGTGGTGAAAGACGGAAACTTCATAAGATAGATATAGATGCGTAAGTAGCGGTGTCAGCAATAGAACGAAAGAGAGGCATATGATTTTTGCAGAAGTAATTGTAGATATTTCCGTGAAGAGCCTAGACCGCACTTTCCAGTACAGGATACCGGAAGAGTGGGAGTGGGAGGCTGTCGTGGGGGCGCAGGTGGTCATACCTTTTGGAAAGGGAAACCGCCAGATGAAGGGGTTTATTATCGGTCTCTCGGATACGCCCAAGTATGATTTGGAGAAAACGAAGAGCATATTGTCCATAGAAAAGCAGGGGGTGATTGCAGAGTCACACCTGCTTTCCCTTGCTTATTGGATGAAGGAGCATTACGGCTCTACCATGAACGATGCCATCAAGGCGGTGATGCCGGTGCGCAGAGAGGTGAGGGAGAAGGTGGAGAAGACGGCGTACGTACTGGTGTCTAGGGAAGAATTGGAGACATTGCGCCAGAAATTTTCACAGAAGCATTATGCAGCCAAGGCGAGGCTATGCGATGCGTTTTTGCAGGGGGATGCTTTTGAGAATGGGATTGCCTGTGGTGAGCTGGCGAAGAGATGGAAGGTCTCTGGCAGCGTGCTGAAGGGGCTGGAGGCGCAGGGCGTGGTACGGGTGTCCTCGATACGCTCCTATAGAAATCCTCTGGATGGGGTGAAAATGTCAGGGAATCTTATGCGTCAGAGGGGTGGAGAGCAGGGATTGGAAAGTCATTCGGCATCTGTGGGCAGAGTGGAATTGAATCCTCGCCAAAGGGAGATTGTGGAGGATTTTGCCGGGGAATATGCGAAAGGAATCCGGGGACAATATTTGATTCACGGCGTGACGGGCAGTGGCAAGACGGAAGTGTACATGGGCATGATTGAGGAGGTGCTTGCTAAGGGAAAGCAGGTGATTGTGCTGATTCCGGAAATTGCCCTGACATTTCAGACGGTAAGCCGATTTTATAATCGGTTTGGCGACAGGGTTTCCATCATGCATTCCCGTCTCTCGGCGGGGGAGCGGTATGACC
>CASGVX010000366.1 GCA_949346185.1 uncultured Lachnospiraceae bacterium | reverse complement strand
GGAAGCTCTTTCCCCTCCAAAAATTCAAGGGAAGCCCCGCCTCCTGTGGAGATATGGGTCATCTTGTCACCGAAGCCCAGCTGATTGCAAGCAGCCGCGCTATCGCCGCCGCCGATAATCGTAGTGGCATCCTTGAGGGCAGCCATTGCCTCTGCCACGGCAATGGTTCCCGCAGCGAAATTAGACATCTCAAAGCAGCCCATGGGTCCATTCCAAACCACCGTCTTAGCACCTGCCACAGCCTCGGCAAATAATTTGGCAGATTCCGGCCCAATATCAAGGCCTTCCATATCTGCCGGAATCTCGCCCCGGCCTACCGTCTTGAAGTTTGCATCATTGGAGAAATCATCTGCCACAACCGTGTCAATAGGAATCAAAAGCTTCACGCCCTTCTCCTCGGCCTTCTTCTCCATTTTCAGCGCATACTCCTTATAGTCTTCCTCCAAGAGGGAATTTCCCACTTCCTCACCGTGGGCAGCCATAAATGTATAAGCCATGCCGCCGCCGATAATCAGCGTGTCAACCTTCTCCAGCAGATTCTCAATCACGGAAATCTTAGAAGAAACCTTTGCCCCGCCAAGGATGGCTACAAATGGTCTCTCTGGATTATTTACCGCATTTCCAAGGAAATCAATCTCCTTCTGCATCAGATATCCAACCACGCAGTCGCCGTCCACGAACTCTGTCACGCCCACGTTGGAGCAGTGTGCCCTGTGGGCAGTACCGAAGGCATCATTCACGAACACATCAGCTAGAGAAGCCAATTCCTTGGAGAATGCCTCGCCATTCTTAGTCTCCTCTGCTCTGTAACGGGTATTCTCCAGAAGAACCACATCCCCATCCTTCATCGCTGCCACTGCTGCCTTGGCATTGTCGCCAACCACATTGTCATCTGCCGCAAACTTCACTTCCTGTCCCAGAAGCTCTGCCATTCTCTTGGCAACCGGCGCCAGGGATAACTCTGGCTTCGGCTCTCCCTTGGGCTTTCCCAAATGAGAGCAGAGTATCACCTTGCCCCCGTCAGCAATGAGCTTCTTAATCGTGGGAAGTGCTGCCACCAAGCGGTTCTCGTCTGTTATATTCAGTTCCGCATCCAAGGGCACGTTAAAATCACAGCGAACCAGCACTTTCTTGCCCTTTACATTGATATCGTCCACAGATTTCTTGTTTAACATCTATCTTACCTCCAAAATTTGTTATTTTAGCAAACTTTTCCAAAAACCAACAAGCCGCATTTAGCGGTATCACCATGTATGAAAGCCGATTGCTCCTTGGCCTGCACTTTCATAAAAATGGGAATGCCAGCGCATTCCCCTGCAAGAATCACTTCATAATTCTTGTTGGCAAAGCACCACATTGTGAGCAGTTTCCTATTAAAGTAAAAAATCGAGTCCGGCCCAACGAAAGACCGGACCCGAATAATGGATCATATCCTTATTTACTTTACTGTCTGATTATGCCAGCTCAGAGAAGTACTTGATTGTCCTTACCATCTGAGATGTGTATGAATTTTCATTGTCATACCAAGATACAACCTGTACCTCATATAAATCATCCGTAATCTTAGATACCATTGTCTGTGTGGAATCGAAGAGGGAACCATATCTCATGCCTACGATATCGCTGGAAACGATCTCATCCTCATTGTATCCGAAAGACTCTGTGGCAGCTGCCTTCATAGCGGCATTAATTCCGTCCACCGTCACATCAGCACCCTTGACAACAGCTGTCAGGATTGTGGTAGAGCCGGTAGGAGTAGGCACGCGCTGAGCAGCTCCGATCAACTTTCCATTCAACTCAGGAATTACAAGGCCGATTGCCTTTGCAGCACCTGTGCTGTTAGGAACGATATTTACTGCTGCCGCGCGAGATCTTCTTAAATCACCCTTTCTCTGAGGACCATCAAGGGTCATCTGATCACCTGTATATGCATGGATGGTGCACATGATACCAGACTGGATCGGCGCATACTTGTTCAGCGCATCAGCCATAGGCGCCAAGCAGTTCGTCGTACAAGAAGCGGCAGAAATCACATCATCGCTGGCCTTCAATGTCTCATGGTTTACATTGTACACGATAGTGGGAAGGTCATTTCCTGCCGGAGCGGAGATAACGACCTTGCGGGCACCTGCCTTGATGTGGGCAGAAGCCTTCTCCTTAGAGGTATAGAAGCCTGTACACTCCAGAACAACATCCACGCTCAAGTCTCCCCAAGGGCACTTGCTCGCATCTGCCTCAGCATAAATCTTAATCTCCTTGCCATCCACCGTGATGGAATCCTCGCCTGCTGTAACTGTATCAGCCTTCTCATACTTACCCTGTGAAGAATCATACTTCAAAAGGTGAGCAAGCATCTTAGGGCTTGTCAAATCATTGATAGCTACTACTTCATAACCTTCTGCACCGAACATCTGTCTGAATGCAAGA
>CASGVX010000365.1 GCA_949346185.1 uncultured Lachnospiraceae bacterium | reverse complement strand
AAGAAGTCCTACCGGGAGGTGGCGAGGGGCGAGCTGGTGACGAGAAGCCCCACGAACCAGAACAGTTCCCATGACATGAAGTGCGTTTGTTATGATAAATTATACAACTTGCAGAAGAGCCAGGACAATTTTTTCTTTAAGTCTGGCACTGGAACAAAATCACGGATTAAAAAGGTTCTTGGGAAATGGAAAATACCCTTGGGAAGATATGAGGGTCCAAACAAGAAGCATGGGAAGAAGCGGTATCAGAACAAGTACCTGTCAGATATCCTACTGAACATCCTGCACGATGCGGTGAAGAAGGGCGGGAAGAGGTGCGTCCTCCGCATGGAGAAAGGAAAGGTAGCCGTGGTTCCCAGGGGCAGTAATGCCACGGTCTATGTCTTCAAGGGAGGCAATACGAAAGTTGCGGCTAGGGCAATCAGCTCAGCAGATTTGGTCACCAGGGTGAAGATTATTGGAAAGTCAAAGAAAAGCGGCAAGAACAGGGTATACGCCACTTTGAACGGATTGACCAAGTATGGCGTTCGGCAGAGAATATACAGCAGGGGTTCCGACGAATCTATGAAGGAGGCAAAGAAAGCCGGGAAGCAGATACTGGAGGAGCAGGGCAAGTTAAAGAAAGAGGTTTCTGTGCAGTGCCCGGACGTGCCATACATCCGGAAAGGCGACCTGGTTTATATGAATGTGGGTGCAGTGCATGGATATTATTATGTCCTTGGAATACAGCACGATGCCACTTCCTTGTCTATGACGATGGATATTAAGCCGTCAAAATCAGGGAAGAAAAAGTCAGGCAGCGGGGAGGAGGGTAGAGTTGGAGATGTAGTTAATTTCAAGGGTGGAAAGCACTACGTATCTTCCAATGGCTCAAAGGGCTTTTCGGCCAGAGCGGGCAAGGCAAAAATCACGA
This sequence comes from uncultured Lachnospiraceae bacterium, assembly GCA_949346185.1. Lineage (GTDB taxonomy): Bacteria > Bacillota > Clostridia > Lachnospirales > Lachnospiraceae > Butyribacter. Next base: position 1,534 of record CASGVX010000365.1, on the reverse strand, counting down.
AAAAGGTTTCCTCTGCGAAGCATCCGTATCATCTGATTCATACGGATAGCAAGAGCAATGTGTATGGATGGGTGGACAAGGGGACATTCAGTTAGGAGGTATTTATGGGCGATTCAAGAAACGGAATCAGCCGGCTGGCTGGTGTAATTGAAGGAGAAATCAAAAGACAGTCATGGAATCCTGATACTATTTTGGATTATGGCACTCTTGGGCAGAATGGCACCTTGAAGACGGATTCCTTTCCCGCAACTATGGACAAGAATGACTACAGCGTGCTGGAAAGCTGCGCCAAAGACATCGAAGAAGGTGAAAAATTAAGGGTTCTGGTGGCATGGATTGAGGACGATCCTGTGATTATCGGTATCCTTGCGGGGCAGAAGGAGGATGGAGATGGAGAATGAACTTTTTACGGAAGCAGATATAGAGGAAGACGAAGAAGAACAGGAGCAGGACGAGGAATACGATACTGAATATAAGCGGAGCCTGAAGTGGAACCCAGAACTGGGGGATTTTGTCAGAGATTCCTCGAACCGCCTAGTAGAATGCGATGGTTACGAGGCATATGCCATATGGTGCTACAAAATGGTGCAGACCAAGCGAGATGTCCACATGGCATATATGGAGGAAGTATCTGGAAATGACCTAGGGGTTGATCTGGATGGGATTGAGCAGGAGGATGACAGGGAGACCGTGGAATCCATGCTGGAGCGTGGATACAGGGAGGCCCTCATGGTGAATCCCCGGACAGAATCCGTCTCTGATTTTGTCTTTGACTGGGAAGGAGACAGCGTAACATGCTCATTCCGGGTGTCAGCAGTGGACTGGGATGAGACGGTTCAGATCAGCATATAAGAATTACCGAAAAGTAAAGGAAGGAGGTGGCAGCGTGTCGCAGTTAGAATTTACTCCGCCGGATTTTATAGATGACAACTCGGCAGAGGATATCCATGAGAGGATGATGGCAAACCTGCCAGGAGACATTGACGATACCCCGGGGGGATTTCCATACGACTTGACATTTCCGTCAGCCATCCAGATATCCGAACTGATAGAATTCCATCTGGTGCGTGCGCTCATGATTGCATTTCCGCAGTATGCCTGGGATGACTGGCTGGACAGGCACGGACAGCAGGTGCATATTGTCAGGCATCCGGGAAAATATGCCACGGGCATGCTCAGGCTGGAAGGGGAGCCTGGCACAGAGATAGAAAAGGGAACGATATTCCTTGTCCCGGCAACAGATGATGCTCCGGCGGTAGAATTTGAGACGGATCAGGATTGTATGGTTGGCGGGGACGGAAGGGTTCTTGTAGGGATTACTGCACTGGAACCAGGAGCAGAATCCAATGTGAATGCGGGGGCTATCTCGATGATGGATGAGCCAGTGGATGAAATTATTGGAATTACGAACCCGGAGGGAATTACTGGCGGCACCTCGGAAGAGAGCGACGATGATTACTACGACAGGATTGCGGCAGAGTATGAGAGCAGCAAGACGTATTTGGGAAATGATGCGGATTTCAAGCGGTGGGCG
>CASGVX010000364.1 GCA_949346185.1 uncultured Lachnospiraceae bacterium | reverse complement strand
GGGGAAGATGGTGCAGGATATCGCACTCTTTGAGTTTATCCTAGGGATCGTGCGCCAGTGTGACAATCTCAGCGGGATTGCTCTGGAGGCGTGTCAGGAGGAGTGCAGGCGTCTGTATGAATTGGCGGGGAAATTCAAGAAATATGGCAGGCATCATTGGCTGGTGTCCGGGGGGAATACCATGTCCGGCAGTCTCTTTGACTCCCTTTTTGATTATGTGCGGATTCTGTTTCATGTGGATTTGATTAAGGTTGGCACCATGATTCGGGAAGTGCAGAAATATGAGAAGGAATTGGTGGAAATCTATGAGATTATCGGATATCTGGACAGCATGGCAGGGATCGCTTCCTATCGGGAGATGGTGGGAGAATATGTGATTCCAGAGTTCCTGCCGGAGAGAGAGAAGGTCAGGGAGATGTCATTGAAGGATATCTATCACCCCTTGGTGAAAGATCCGGTGAAAAATAGCATCCAGACCCACAGACCGGTGCTTCTAACCGGTTCCAATGCCTCCGGGAAGTCTACCTTTATCAAGACGGTGGCTATTGCGGCCATATTTTCCCAAACCATTCATACGGTGCTGGGATCCGAATACAGAGCCGTGCGTTATCGGATATATTCTTCCATGGCGCTGCGGGATAGCATTCAGGAGAGGGAGAGTTACTTTATCGTGGAAATCAAATCTCTCAAAAGAATCTTCTCTGCCCTGTCCCAGAAGGAGGCGCCAGTGCTATGCTTTGTGGACGAGATTCTCCGGGGAACGAATACGGAGGAGCGGGTGGCAGCGTCTACAGTGCTCTTGCAGGAACTGGCAGGAAGTTCTGCCATGTGCTTTGCCGCTACCCATGATATGGAGCTGACCCACACATTGGAGCATGATTTCGAAAATTATCATTTTCAGGAACAGATGGGTAAGAGAGATATCTCCTTTGACTATCGGCTTCGCCATGGCAGGTCGAACACAAGAAATGCGTTGAAATTATTGGAATTCATTGGATTTGACGAGGCCTTGGTGGGAAGAGCCAGAAGCCAGATTGAGCAGGGAATGCCAGATGCAGGATTATAGCGCAATCATTTTGCTGGTTTCCTATGCATTGAATAAATTTTCTCCAGCGTGCAATACTAACAGCAGTACGAAAAGTATTGATTGATACTGCGGACGGCGAGCATGAAGTTGCAGGAATGGAGGAAATTTCTATGAGGAGAATGACAGGATATCTTCTGGGCACGGCAGGTTTTTTGGCCTGCACCGTGGTTGCCAATGTGGCTGGATACCATATTGCCAGCGGCAAGCTGGAGGATATGCAGATAGAGTATGAGAATCGGGTGTCGGAACAGGTGGAAGTCCGGGTGACGAAGCAGCTGGAGGAGAAGGCAGAGGATGTGGTGAAAACTGCCATGGAGAAGCAGAGCGAGAGCATCCCCGCCTCCAATCAAGAGGATTCCCTGAGCGTGGATGCGGTATTCCAGATACAGAATTATGATGCAACGAAGAATACCACGGCCACGGATTATGAGACGCTTCCGGAGGAACTGGTGGGGTTTTCTAGAGAGGATGTGGAAGAGTATTGCAAGGATTATATGGACTCGGTTCCAGTGGAGGAGTTTCTGCAGGGATTGCAGAGCATGGGGGTGGTGTCTTATACCCCGGATCGGCTGGTGATTAAGAAGATTTTTGACAGTTCCAAGGTATCCTACCGCTTCTACCTTATTGCAGTGGAGGGGGAGGTTGTGGTATATTATGGAGATAAAAAGACGGTATACGAATATACGGGAATCGAGACAAAGAAATTGAGCAAAGAGGAGCGTCAGGCACTGAAAAAGGGCATTGAGATTAAGGATGAGGGGGAGTTATACAGCGTGCTGGAAAATTATTCTTCCTAAATCGAATGGGGCAAGTGAATGTGTCAGCCGCTTAGTATTGGTTGTACCAGGCGACAAGTCCGGGATTACGGTGAGGAAAGGCGGGTGGATTGGATGCGAAGCGTGGAAGTGCTGGTGGTGGGAGCGGGGGCTTCCGGGATGATGGCGGCGATTACGGCAGCTAGGGGAGGTCGCCGGGTTCTGGTGTTGGAGAAGAAGGAGCGACCCGGGAAGAAGCTGCTCGCTACGGGAAATGGCAGATGCAATTACACCAACCAGCGTCAGGATCCGGCGTGCTATCGCAGCCGAAGCCCTGAAAGGGCATGGGAAATCCTGCGCTCCTTCGATCAGGAGAGGACGGTGGCGTGGTTCCAAGAAATCGGCATCCTTCCGGGAAACCGTCAGGGCTACCTCTACCCCGCCTCCTTTCAGGCTGTCTCCTTGCTCCACGCACTGGAGCGGGAGATGAACCGGCTGGGGGTGGCATTACATAGAGAGGAGACAGTGGAGCGCATCGAGAGGCGGCGGAATTTTAAGGGAACATGGGAAGGGGGTTACGCAGTGGCTACTGACAGGGCAAAATACTTGGCAGAA
>CASGVX010000363.1 GCA_949346185.1 uncultured Lachnospiraceae bacterium | reverse complement strand
AAAATTGTGGTGGATAGATGCTTCTTCTGTACCTACCAGTTTCAGCGTCCCGGCATCAATTCCCTCCGGGCGTTCCGTCGTGTCCCGCATCACCAATACGGGCTTTCCCAGACTGGGCGCTTCTTCCTGTATTCCTCCCGAATCTGTCAAAATCATATAACTTCTATTCATGAAATTATGAAAATCCAGCACATCTAGCGGCTCAATTATCCGAATCCTCGCATCATCTCCCAAAATCTCATCCGCCGTCTGCCTCACTATGGGATTCATATGGATAGGATAAATCGCCTTCACATCATCATGCTCATCCATCACCCTGCGAATAGCGCGAAACATGCTTTTCATGGGTTCGCCTAAATTTTCCCTGCGATGAGCCGTAATCATAATCAACCTGCTGCCCTTCGCCCATTCCAAATCCGGATGTGTATATTCAGGTCTCACAGTGGTTTTTAGCGCATCTATGGCCGTATTTCCCGTCACGTAAATAGAACTCTCTTTCTTTCCCTCTCGCATTAAATTTTGCCTAGCCCTGTCTGTAGGTGCAAAGTGATACTGGCTGACAATCCCCACGGCCTGCCTATTAAACTCCTCTGGATAGGGACTGAAAATGTCGTATGTCCTCAATCCAGCCTCCACATGCCCCACAGGTATCCTAAGATAGTAACAAGCCAGGGAAGTCACAAAAGTTGTGCTCGTGTCACCATGCACCAGTACAACATCTGGATGCTCTCCTTCGAGAATCACCTTAATCCTACTTAAAATATTCACAGTGACATCAAACAAAGTTTGCTTTTCCTTCATAATCTGCAAATCATAGTCCGGCTTCACATCAAAAATATCCAGTACTTGATCCAACATCTGCCGATGCTGTCCCGTAACACACACTGTCACCTGAAAATTTTTCCGCACCTTAAGTTCATTGACAAGAGGACACATCTTAATGGCCTCTGGCCTCGTGCCAAAAACCAGCATAATCTTTTTCATAGTATACAATCTCCATTATTTTTTACAAATAGTATGTGCCATCCAAATCACAAATCTTCCTTGTATCCAAAATTATCTTATTTTGAAGTTTTTGCATGTTTTCCTTAATCTCATCGTGTCCCACCAGCAATACCACAAAATCTATCTCGGACAAAAATTCGTCTAGGCTATGATATTGATTAGGAAACAAATCATCCTTGACAAATGGGTCATATAGCTTCACCAGATTTCCACATAGATGCTCCTCCATAGATTTCAAAATTTGAAGGGTGGGCGATTCTCTCATATCATCCACGTTCTCTTTGTAGGTCAAACCATAAAACCCTATTCGTGAAATCTCCTCCACTCCTCTTTCTTTTCTGATCTGATGGATTCTCTTCAACACAAATTCCGGCATAGAATCGTTTATTTTCCTCGCTGCAAGGATAATATTGGCCAATCCCGGATGATCTCCCACAAGAAACCAAGGGTCAACCGCTATACAGTGGCCTCCCACTCCAGGTCCTGGAGACAGGATATTTACGCGAGGATGCTTATTTGCTATACGAATGATTTCATATACATCCATTTCATCCTCTCTGCATATTTTAGCCAGTTCATTTGCATAAGCAATATTGATATCACGAAATGTATTCTCAACCACTTTCGTCATCTCAGCAGTTCTGATATCCGTCACCTCAATATCTCCCTGACAGAATGATGCGTAGATACTTTTCACTCGTTCGCCAATTACCACATCGTCTGCACCAATTGTCCGATTGTTGTGAAGAAGTTCATAAATCATATTCCCGGGAATAATTCTCTCCGGCGCATGAGCCAGATGGATTTTCCCTTGCAAGCCCATATCCTCAAGAACCGGGCGAACATACTTATCAATCGTTCCCGGAGATATCGTAGATTCAACAACCACAATCGCCCCCTCAGAACAATGCTTCGTCACTTCCTCCACTGCCGCAACAACATAAGAAGCATCCACTTTTTTGCTTACAGCATCATATGGCGTAGGCACAGAAACGATATACACGTCAGCCTTTTGATACTGTGCTGAAAACTTTATTCCCGAATCAAGCGCCTTCTGAAATAATTCTCCCAGCCCCTCCTCTTCAAAAATCCCCTGACCGCAATTTAACTGCTCCACCAAGCTCTCATTATAATCAGTACCCACAACCTCCACGCCATGAGAGGCAAGCATCAGTGCCGTCGGCAAGCCAATATATCCAAGTCCTATTACATTTACCATAATATTCCCCATGCCTTTCCAGTACCTGCAAACTTCGAGCCGCAGGCACAATATTTGCAAAGCAAACATTGTTTGCTTTTAGAAAAATTTTTTCACACGATCTCTTTGCTTCCAAACAGTAATTAAAATAAAACACTACCAATATATCACGACTTCCTCATTCTTTCAACCCTCTTACCTTATCACCCTTCATTTTATGAAAGACCGAAAGATGGGAAAGCAAATCTTTTATATACTTCATTCCACCCCCCCCCCCCCCC
>CASGVX010000362.1 GCA_949346185.1 uncultured Lachnospiraceae bacterium | reverse complement strand
GCCTTCGCACCCTCATTCATCTCACATCATTCTTTGATTCTATCAATATCTGTCAAATTGACACCGCAAACATTTCATTGACCTTCAATGCATAGTATTCATCTTTTAATCATGCATCTGCATTTACTTCTTAGTTAGCAGTCGCTTTTATTCCTTGCAGCTGAAACCCAATCCTGCGTTTAACATAAAACAACTTAACAGTCATCGTACTAGAAGGAACCAATCTCCACCAGATTGCCCTCCGGGTCAGCAATATAGCAAGTCCTCTGCCCCCATTCCATGGTCTGAGGAGAGAACACCGGCTGGGCTCCCATTCCCACTGCCCGGTCATACGCCCGATCTACTTCCCCATGACCATCCACCTCCAAGAAAATTTCAAAATGTCCGCACACGCCCCCGGTATACTGGTATCCCCGACAGGTCATCCGCTCGAAATCCCTCCGTCCATACATCATGAAAGCAGTTCCATCCTTCTCCAAGAATACATGCTTCATCCCCTCCTGATAAGTGATTTCAAACCCTAGCACGTCATGGTAGAAATTCGCCATCCTCTTCATGTCCTCCACCATCAGCCCAACTCCCCGCAGCCTCATGGCAGATTCCCCTTTCCCGTCACCGGGCTTCTCCTCTTCTGCCCCGGAACCAGACTGCCCTGCGGCACCATCACATGGCTGAGATAATTCCTCCCCGGAAACAGATGCGCCGTCAGCAGTCTGCCCCAGCATTTCCGTTCCTAAATCCACCGATTCCTTCTGGTTCGCATCCTCTCCCACATAAATTACCGTTCCGCTATTGCCGGCAAGCGTAACCCGCAGCCTTCCATCTTCATATTTCACGGAAAGAGCCATTCCCAAAAGATCTGCTGCCTCCTCTGTCGGCACCGGGCAGGGAATGTCCAGCGCCGCCTCCCCATCATCATTGTTCAGCGCAGTAATCATGGCAGAGCGGTCACAGACCCTTCCGAAGGCAAATTGTCTGTTTTTCAAAAGCAGTTCCTGATATCTTCCCTCGGAAAGTTCCGCATATTTCTTTTTCATTGCTCCCAATTCCATGCACAATCTGGTAACCACATTCTTCTCATAATCTTCCTCAAAATCAGACAGTTCTAAGGCTGGCCGCAGATTCCAATCAGAGCCCCGCACCTTTCTCCCCTGAATGCCAAATTCCGAGCCATAATACACGGAAGGTATGCCATAAATAGTATACAGAAGGATCGTCACGAGAGGAAGGTGCGCCGGATTGTTCAATTTGCTGGCAATCCTCTCCACATCATGATTGTCCACGAAAGTATACAGCTTCCTTCCCCCGCAGATATCGCCTAGCCGCTTGATAGAATGGGCAATCTCAAAATAATTATGGTCATTATGCCCAGAGTAAAGCCCCTTGTGCAACTCATAATTCGTGACGGCGTGCAGGGTATCGTCATTTGCCCAGCGGCTGTAATCGCCATGGATTACCTCCCCCATCAGCCAGAAATCCTCCTTCACCCGATTTGCCACCTGACGCATGGCCTTCATAAAGCCAAAATCCAGCACATCTGCCGCATCCAAGCGAATCCCGTCAATATCAAACTCTGACACCCAGAAGCGAATCACATCGAATAGGTAATTCTGCACTTCCGGGTTCTGCTGGTTTAATTTCACCAGCAAATTGTATCCGCCCCAGTTTTCGTAGCTGAAGCCATCTTCATACTCATTGTTCCCGCCAAAGTTCAGATTGCAGAACCAACTGCAATAGCGGGACTTTTCCCTATTCAGCTTTACATCCTTAAAGGCAAAAAAATCACGCCCCACATGATTGAATACGCCATCCACAATGACCCTGATGCCAAGGCTGTGGCAATATGCCACGAAATCCTTGAAATCATTATTCGTTCCCAAACGGCAATCCACCCTTTTATAATCCGTTGTCTCATATCCATGTCCTACAGATTGAAATAAGGGGCCAATATATATTCCCGTAAAATTCATCTTCTTTACATGGCCCACCCACTCCTTCAACTTCCCAAAATGACTGCCCTCCTGTCCCGTGTTCTCCCTCGCACACCCACACAATCCCAGGGGATAGATGTGGTAAAATACGCAACTGTCATACCAAGGTGCCATAATCTTCCTCCTTAAAATTTAATAAATTTGCATAAATATTTTGATTCAAACTCGCCCACCGATACCGGTTTCGCAAAATAAAAGCCCTGTATGTAATCGGGATTTAGTTCCAGCACGCACTGCAGCACGTCATAGGTCTCCACCCCTTCGTAACAGACCTTCAAATTCAGGCTGTGAGCCAGTTCCGTAAACTGCTTTACCACTAGGTAGTCATACTGGTTATCTTTGATATTCCTAATAAATGCCTGGTCAATCTTTACCAAGTCAAACATCATTTCCTTTATATATCGCAGATTAGAATAACCAGTGCCAAAATCGTCAATGGCCAAGTTCAGATTCCTCCTCTGAAAATTCTGGAGAATCCCCTCCGTAGCGCCGCCTTC
>CASGVX010000361.1 GCA_949346185.1 uncultured Lachnospiraceae bacterium | reverse complement strand
TTTAATCGGGGCGAAGCCCCGCCCTCTTTTCAGAAAGCGATTTGCCAGGCGGGGCGTCCCCCGGGAACGCCTCGCCAGTTCCATGGCTCCCTCCTCCTCAATCTCCACATCCAATAATCTGGCAGAATGGAAAACGATTTCCTGCAATTCTTCCGGAGAATAAAATTCCAGCCGATTCACCACCCCGAAACGGTCTCTCAGGGGAGCGGTGAGCATTCCCGCCCTAGTAGTAGCCCCCACCAAGGTAAACTTAGGCAGGTCGAAGCGAATCGACCGGGCGGCAGTTCCCTTGCCAATCACCACGTCAATGACATAATCCTCCATGGCAGGGTAGAGTACCTCCTCCACCTGGCGAGGCAATCGGTGAATCTCGTCCACAAAAAGCACATCCCCATCCTTCAGATTATTCAGAATAGCTGCCATCTCCCCCGGCTTCTCAATGGCTGGTCCCGCCGTTACCTTCAGGGAGGTGCCCATCTCATTGGCGATAATTCCCGCCAGCGTGGTCTTTCCCAGCCCCGGAGGCCCATACAGAAGCACATGATCCAGCGACTCCCCCCTCTGCTTCGCCGCATCAATATATACTTTCAGGTTGCTCTTCACCTTCTCCTGTCCTATATATTCCCCCAGATACTGCGGGCGCAGGCTGGTCTCTATCTTTGCATCTTCCTCGGTAAATTCCGTCGTTATCATCCTCTTCGCCATCTGTCCTCTCCCTTGATTTCAAATTCTATGAGCAATAAGTTTCGTTATCATTCACAGCCATTCATCCCAGCATTCGACAAACATCTGCCTTCCGGAATAGGTTGCCGCTAACAATGCTATTCTATCTGATGAAAGGGCGAATCATATTTTTTTCAAACTCTTCTTCAGCAAATCCTCCACCGTCATATCCTCTGCCAGTTCCACGCTGCGCACTGCCTTGGCGGCATCCGTCTTGGGATAGCCCAGCACCACCAATGCCTCGATGGCATCCTGCACCACCCCTTGGTTTGCCGTGCCCTTCATCCCAGCAGCCCCAGTCATGCCGGCAATCCCGGCGGAATCCTGTGCCACCCCGCTAGCCACCATCTCTTCCAGATCAACCTTGTCCTTCAATTCCAGTATCACCTTCTTGGCAGTCTTAGGGCCAATCCCCGGCGCCTTGGCAATGGTCTTGGCATCCTCTGTCATCACCGCATAGCGAATATCTTCTCCCGTCAGGCTTCCCATGATGCCCATCCCCGCCTTCGGTCCAATTCCATTCACAGAAATCAGCAGCCGATACATCTGCAAATCCTCCCTATTCAGGAATCCAAAAAGCTGCATGGCATCCTCCCGCACGGAAAAGTACGTATATACCTTAATATTCTCCCCCAAATCCGGCAAAAGTTCCATCATGGACACAGGCACGTTCACTGCATATCCAACTCCCTGCACCTCCACCACAATCTCTGCCTCTCCCACCTCTGCCAGTATTCCACTCAAATATCGAATCATCCTTCGCCTCATTTCTCACTGCATGAAAACTTGTAACCATTTAGAAAAAACACTTACCCATTTGCACCCTCTAATCCAATTTGCTGAACGTCCCATTGGACTCTCCCAGCCACCCCTCATCCATGAACTTGATAATCACATAGGGATGGATGCCCAGTTCCTCCGAAATCTGCAGGGCATTGCTATTGGGATATTTTTTCAGATATTGGACGATATCATCCAACTTATTCTCATCCTCCGCCCGACAGTCCTTGCAGCACATGGTCTGAATCTTTGAGCGAAACACCTTATGGCAGTGTTTGCACACATTTGTATAAATCATCGTCGCCTTTCCTCCCCGCAACCATATCAATCAATTATCATCAACTAGTGTACCATTGACATTCAGCCAAACCTCCTAGTCTAATTCTCCATGGAACTGCGTTGTTTTCGGTCAACGATGCCATCGCACCGCCTCCCTCAAACGCCTTGTGGATGAAAAATCATTCTACGAAGTTTTGCCAGATATCATTGGTACAGTACACTGGCATCCTTCGGTCGTCGGCAAACACTTCTCCGTATAGGATACTAAAACAGCGTGGAAAACAAATTCAGAATCGGCTGAATCATCTTCCAAACTCTGGGACGATTCCGCCAATCCTCATAGGAAATTTCCCGGCTCTCATGAAAAATCTTCTTAAAATCCTTGCGAATGCTTCGCTGAATACTCTCTCCCGACATCCAAACGCCATTCTCATAGTGCAGATAGAAACTGCGGTAATCCATATTAATCGTCCCCACAATCGCCGCATTCTCCGTCAATATCTGCTTGGCATGGATAAATCCGGGAGTATACTCATAAATCCGCACCCCCTCTTGCAGAAGGATGCCATAATTATAATTGGTCAGCAGCTTGGCGTATTTTTTGTCAGGGATATTCGGCGTCACAATGCGCACATCCACGCCCCTGTGAGCCGCCTCAATCAAGCTCTGCTGCATATAATCCTCCAGCACCAGATAAGGCGTGGTAATATACAGATATTCATCGGAAAATGTAATC
>CASGVX010000360.1 GCA_949346185.1 uncultured Lachnospiraceae bacterium | reverse complement strand
GACCGGGATAAGCTGCTGGCGATTGCCAAGGAGGCGTCGGAGCATGGCATTGAGATGCTGGTGATGGACGATGGCTGGTTTGGCCATCGGGAGAGGGATGATAGCAGTCTGGGAGTCTGGAAGGTGAACGAAGAAAAACTTCAGGGTGGACTAAAGAAACTGGTGGATGAGGTGAACGCTCTGGGGATGGAGTTTGGCATCTGGTTCGAGCCGGAGATGATTTCTCCTGATTCTGATGTGTATCGCGCCCATCCTGACTGGGCGCTGCAGCTGCCGGGAAGGGAGCCGGCTCAGAGCAGGAACCAGTTGGTGCTTGACTTGAGCCGGCCTGAGGTGCGGGAGTATGTGTATGAGAGCGTGGCGGGAATCTTGAGGAGTGCCAATATTACTTATGTGAAATGGGATATGAACCGTCCGCTGACGGATGTGGGCAGCAGTTACTTGCCCGGTGAGAGACAGGGCGAGCTGATGCATCGGCATACTTTGGCAGTGTATGAATTGCAGGGAAGGTTATGCCGGGAGTTTCCTGATTTGCTATTGGAGAATTGTGCCAGCGGCGGGGCGAGATTTGACCCGGGGATGCTGTATTACAGCCCTCAGATATGGTGCTCTGATGATACGGATGCCATAGAGCGTCTGGCGATTCAGGAGGGAACCCAGCTTTTGTATCCCCTGTCGGTGATTGGCGCTCATGTGTCGGACTGCCCGAATCATATTTTGGGAAGGCATACGCCTTTCGAGACAAGGGCGGTGGTGGCCATGTCCGGCACCTTTGGATACGAACTGGACATTACGAAGATTCCGGAGGAGGACAGGGGGGCTATACCCGCTCAGGTGAAGCGGTATCAGACTTATGCGCCCCTGATTCAGCGGGGGGATTATTTCCGAATAGCATCCTATCAGGAGAATCATTATTTTGATTGCTATCAGGTGGTATCAAAGGATAAGAAGCTGAGCATTCTGATGTTTGTGCAGGTGCTTGCCCAAGCGAATAAGGTCAGTCGGACGATTCGCCTGAAGGGGCTGGCGAAGGACAAAGAGTATTGCGTGAATGGGAAGGTTTATTCCGGAGAGGCGCTGATGAAAGCGGGGCTGGTGATGAAGAGGCTCCATGGTGATTTCCGAGGGGAAGTCATAGAGGTTTGTCAGGTGGAGGGGTAGAAATGCCGAGGAAAAAGGTGAAATTAAAGGATATCGCAGAGGAATTGCATACCAGCGTGGTCACGGTGTCCAATGCCCTCAATGGAAAGAAGGGCGTGAGCGACCAACTTCGCCGGAGAGTGCTGGAGACTGCTGAGAGGCTGGGATATGACCCGGGAAAGCAGGAATTGGATGATTCTGACGTCATGGAAATCGGAGTGCTGATTGCGGAGCGATATGTGCAGGAGGATTCCTCCTTTTACATGGATGTCTACCGCATGGTGGCTCAGGCGGCTACGAAGAAGGGGTGTGTCACCGTGCTGGAAATCGTAGGCCGGGAAAAGGAAGGATTGGTCTTGCCATTTGTGCCCTTCAGCGGTGCGGATGTGCGTGGGATGATTGTGATTGGAGAGATGGAGTCCCAGTTCATCCATTATATCAATGATGGCAGAATGCCGGTGGTGTGCCTGGATTTTTATACCATGGATCCGGGAGTAGATTATATTATCACTAATGGTTTTTACGGGATGGAGAAAATGACTTCCCGGCTGATTGAGGCAGGATATCGGGAGATTGGCTTTGTGGGAACGCCCAGGGCTACCAGAAGCATTATGGATCGTTATCTGGGGTATTGCAAAGCGCTGAAGGAGCATGGAATAGCGGAGAGGGAGGAGTTTCTTCTCTGGGACAGGGGGGAGGAGAATGAGATCATTTCCTTTGATTTGCCGGAGAGACTGCCTCAGGCATTTGTGTGCAATTGCGACAAGACTGCCTATCTGCTGATAGAGAAACTGCAGGTTCGCGGGCTGCGGGTGCCGGAGGATATTTCCGTGGTAGGGTTTGATTATTCCAGAAAAGATATGGGCGGCAAATTGCGGCTGACTACTTATGAGAGCAACCAGAAAGCCATGGCGGCAATCGGGCTTAATTGCTTGCTGAAGCGCATTCAGGGAAAAAGGGTGCCGGAGGGCGTGCGGATTGTCCAAGGAAAGGTGATCGAGGGAGATACGGTGGCAAGATGGTAAGCGTGAAGGGAATATGCGAAACACGATAGAAGGGATACATGCGGGAAGGGAGATTGCAGTGAAAGCATGGCTGGAAAGGGCAAGGACATAGGGGGGATATTGTGGCAGGAAATGTGAAATTAAAGGATATCGCAGAGACGGTGGGCGTTAGTATCGTGACAGTCTCCAATGCATTATCGGGAAAGAAGGGGGTCAGCGAGGAGGTGCGCCAAAGAATCCTGAATGTTGCTGAGGAGATGGGATATGAATTTCAGAAGAAGGTGGCAGAGGGTGGAAAAATCGGCGTGGTGGTGTCTGACAAATATTTGGAAGTGGGGGCGTCTTTTTACTGGAGCATGTACCAGGAGGTGGTATACGCCGCATCCAAGAG
>CASGVX010000359.1 GCA_949346185.1 uncultured Lachnospiraceae bacterium | reverse complement strand
ACTTCTTCATGAGCATCTCCTTTCCTCGTTGCTATCATTCCACGACCGGCAACTGCTTCCGCCGCTCCCCTTCCGATTCACCGTGACCAAGGGCAGCTCCCCCGTCACTTCTCCTCCGATTCATTGTGAATCCAGTCAAAATACCTGCGAATCTCCTTCTCGTGACCATTGTCCGATGGGTGGTAAAACCTCCGCCCCACCAGCTCATCCGGCAAATACTGCTGTCTCACATAATGTTTCGGAAAATCATGGGCATATTGATATCCCTCGCCATGCCCCAGTTTCCCGGCATTCTTATAATGGGCGTCCTGCAGGTGGGGCGGAATCGTGTCAATCCGCTCCGACCTCACCGATTTCATAGCCTCGCTGATGGCATTCACCGCCGAATTGCTCTTGGGCGCACTGGCCACATAGGAAACAGCCTGGGCAAGGATAATCTGCGCCTCCGGCATCCCAATCCGCTCCACCGCCTGAGATGCGCTCGTAGCCAGCACCAAAGCCATGGGATCCGCATTGGACACATCCTCCGCAGCGCAAATCATGATTCGCCTAGCAATAAACTTGATATCCTCCCCGGCATACAGCATCCTAGCCAGATAATACACTGCCGCATCCGGGTCAGAACCCCGCATGCTCTTAATAAATGCGCTGACCGTGTCATAGTGGTTATCCCCGGATTTATCGTAGCGAATCACCCGCTTCTGGATGCACTCCGACACCACCTCCTTGGTAAGGCGGATCTTTCCATCCTCATTCCGGCTCGTGGTGAGCACACCCAGTTCCACCGCATTCAGCGCCATACGGGCATCCCCGCCAGAAATCTCTGCCAGAAAATCCACGGCATCCTCATCCATCACCGCCTCATAACTGCCCATTCCCCGCTCCCGATCCGTCATCGCCCGCCGAATCAATTCTTTGACATTCTCAGAAGTCAGAGGCATTAATTCAAAAATAATGGAGCGGGACAATAGGGCGCTATTCACCTCAAAATAAGGATTCTCCGTGGTCGCCCCAATCAGGATTACTGTGCCATCCTCCACAAAGGGCAGGAGGTAATCCTGCTGTCCCTTGTTAAATCGGTGAATCTCATCCACGAAGAGAATCGTCTTCTTCCCATACATCCCCCCATTGTCCTTCGCCTTTCCCACCACTTCCTCCATATCCTTCTTTCCGGCAGAAGTGGCATTGATTTGCAAGAACTCCGCACTGGTGGTTCCTGCAATCACCTTGGCCAGCGTCGTCTTCCCAGTTCCCGGCGGCCCATAGAAAATAATAGAGCTAAGCTTGTCCGCCCGAATCGCGCGGTACAGCAGCTTCCCCTCGCCAATAATATGCTCCTGCCCCACCACCTCTTCCAAGGTTCTGGGGCGTATCCTGGAAGCCAGGGGAGATTCATTCTCCTGATTCTGCTCTCTCATATAATCAAATAAATCCATGGCTTCCTCCATTCATCGCCGTTCGTACCATGCTCACCTGTCAAAAAGCAGGATATCCTTGTCAATCTTCGAGAAATACACCTGCTCCTCTTCCTTCTGAATCTTTGTCTGCCCCGCTGTCGCCTCAGTAATCTCCTGAATGACCTTGTCGCACAGAGCCTCCGGAGCCAGCAGAACCATCCGTACACGTTCCGCATATGCCGTATCCAAAATGCCCACATGCTGCTGCGCTGCTACATATTGCAGTTTCCCCACGCCAGTATAATCCGTATCCACCGTCAGCCGATATCCCACTTCTTTGGTAATGACCTGACTGGCTTCAATCCCCGCCTGGGTTGCGGCAGAGTAAGCCCGCACCAGTCCCCCAGTGCCAAGAAGCGTCCCGCCAAAATACCGAGTGACGATTACCAGCACATTGCGAAGCCCTTTTCCCAGTATCACCTCCAGAATCGGTCTCCCGGCAGTGCCAGAGGGTTCCCCGTCGTCACTGCACCGAGAAATCTCTCCCCCGGCTCCCAGCACGAAAGCATAGCAGTTATGCCTGGCATCCCAATATTTCTTCTTCGTCTCCTCTATGATTCCCGCAGCCTCCTCCTCCGTCTCCACTGGAAACACTTGAGCGATAAAGCGGGATTTCTTCTCTATGACCTCACCCTCGCCACCCTGATATATCGTCACATATGACTGCATTCATTCCTCCCCCCGCATCTTCGTATGTCTAATCTCCCCATCTGGAAAGACTCGGATGCTCCGCTCCAGAATCCCATTCACATAAGCGATAAATATTCCATAATTTACCATGGGAACACCCTGCTCCTCCGCTAGGAAAATCCTGTGCTTCATCTCCCTCTCATGCAGGGTGCAGCCGCCGCAGTGAATCACCATGCGATACCCCGTTAAATCCAATGGAAAATGACTGCCGCTGCAGGTTTCGATCTGCAAGTCCTTCCCGCTATGCTCCCCCAGCCACCGGGGAATCTTCACCGTGCCAATATCTTCACATTGGCGGTGATGGGTACATCCCTCTGCAATGAGCACTCTGTCCCCATCCCGCAGATCCTCCACAGCCCTTGCCCCGGCAATAAGCTTTTTCAGATTCCCCTT
>CASGVX010000358.1 GCA_949346185.1 uncultured Lachnospiraceae bacterium | reverse complement strand
ATTGGCTGGGCGGATGACGTGTTCCTTGAACAGTCTCATATGAAACTGTTGGAGGGGCGGATGCCGGAAACGCCGGAGGAGATTGCAGTGACCAAGGAGGGACTTGCCGGTATGGCGGTCAGTTTTACGGTGGGACAGGAGATATGCCTCTATTATGATGCAAAGGAAGCGGATTCTGATGGTAATGCCATCTATCGCTCGAAGCAGGTGAAGGTGACAGGAATACTGCCCTCTTATCGGAATAACTGGGTGGATGATATAAAATTTCCAGATTTTTTCCTCACAAAGGAGGGGCTTGAGAGTTTGGTTTTGAAGGATAGGGAGACGGATTATTATTTCTATTCTCTGGGAGAGGGACATTTGGATGTGAATGGGGAGAGGTTATTCAAGGCGCTGGGGGATTTGCTTGCAAAGGAGGGGCGGCATGACGAATTGGTATATAATCGGGCATCCTATGACGTGACCATGTGGGGAAGCCAGAAGATGTATGATATGGCCATGGTGCTTTGTGCCATTATGGGGAGCATGTCTCTGATATATTTATTTTCCGGGTGTCTCCATGACAGGCGCGGCGTATATTTTCGATATCTGGAATTGGGGCTGACCAAGGGACAGCTGCGGGGAATGGTGGGGCTGGAATGGCTGGTGGTGTTTTTTCCTGCCGCTGGCGCTGCCTTGTTTTTTTCGGCGGTATGCGTGGGTACCGGGGCAAAATGGCTTTCCGGGAGATATGGGCTCTCTGGTTTGTTTTACGTGAGTGAACGCTCCATGGCAATGATTCTTGTCTTTACCTTTGGTGTGTTTGCGTTGGTGCTTCTGTGGTGCTTCCTAGGATTCCGGGTGAGGGGGCTTCATGAGATGACTGGGCAGATGCCCATTAAGAGGCTGAGGCGTCTTCGGAGGAAGGGAGATGACAGGTATGGGGGATTGGCGTTATTTCAGAGGAGGAGAGGGCGGATGTATCCTGGAAGAGCGGTGGCTCGGCTTCTCTTTACGCTGGTGGCTCTGTGCATGGTGCTGTATATGAGCTTTCTCTGGGAGAAACGATATCGGGAAAATGGTGCTGTGGAGCGGAAGGAGGATTTGTTGGCGCACATGGAACATGAGGGGGGCTCTGCGTATTCCATATCCCTTGGCATTCTTGACGGCAAATGGGATAATCCATATATCATGGAGGATTCGTCCTTGTCCCAGAGGGAAAAAGAGGAGAGGAGAGGCGAGATACCGGGACTGGTTTCTTATAGCATGTCGGGGGCGAATACACTGTTTAATAACATGTCCCGGAAGCAGAAGGAGGAGTTGTGCGCAATTGCAGGGGTTCGGAAGGTTTTGGGGGAGACGAAAGCCGATGACATGAAGTTAGAGTGGGATGGGTGTGAGCATAGCACTTTTCGCAATAATCTTTATGTATATGAGAACCAGGAATTTCATGATATTCCGGAAGGAATGGAGGAGGAAGAATTTAACCGGGCGTACACCCTGCTTCCGAAAGATTTGTCCCTCTATGCTTACACTATTGTGGGGCTAGAGCGAAGCAAGGCGATAGACAGAGAACTTTCTGCTCTGGACGGGGAATATGACCGGGAGGCTTTCTGGGCAGGGGATCAGGGCATCCTTTTTGCCCTGCCGCCGGAGGATGTCCTGACATCTTATCCCGAGGAAGGAACAATGGAGGAAGATAGAACGCAGCAGGCGGAGCTTTTCTTCGACGAAGAGAGGGATGCCTATCGCTTTCAGGCCAAGGCGGGGGTAGAGTATCGGTATATCTTTGAGGAAGACAGTATCAGAAATGGGGATAATATCCGCATCTTGGACAATCAAAAGAAAAATCTTTATACCACAAAAACATTAGTGAGCGGGGATCGGAACCGCTACCGTCGGATTTTGGAATCTGTGTCTGGATTTTTCCCTCAGGATGGATATGAGGATGTTTTTTCTTGGAGTGGAGCTGGGGGATATTATTTAGTCGGTTCCTGGAACATGATGAAGAAGATTCAGGAAAAAGTAGGCAAGCCATTAACCTACAATCGCCTTCATATCTGGCTGGAGGACGGTGTTGACAAGGAAGAGGCGGAGAAGAAGGTCGCGAAATTCATGGAAAAATATCACTTGGAGTATCAAAGCAATCTGGAGGCCAAAGATATTGCCAGAGGGGCTTTGGGACGGCAGAGGATGATTTCTCTTGCAGTGATACTGCTGGTATTATTCTGCTATTTTCTTATCATGCAGACGATGGAGAGGAAGGAGATGGAGCAAATGCGGGGAAGGCTGCAGCTGCTTCTGCAGCAGGGCGCTTGGAAACGAGACATCTTGCGGATGCGGGGAGCATGTCACGTCAAGAGACATCTGTGCGGGCTTCTTGCTCTTCCTCTTTGCTGCCTCTGGCAGGGAGTAGGAAAGTGGAGCAGCGCTTACCTGCTGGTTCGGGATGAGGGAGAATCCATGGAAGAGACGGGAATGGATGCTGGCGCTTTTGGCAGAGAGCTACTGGCGGATTGGGGAGAGTACCTAGGGGATGTGTGGCAGTGGGGCATCTTGCTATTC
>CASGVX010000357.1 GCA_949346185.1 uncultured Lachnospiraceae bacterium | reverse complement strand
TGAACATACATCTTGGCAGTGCTCTTGCCCACGCCCATCATGCCGCCGCCATTCTTGGACATCATGCGGAACACTAGGAAAAAGCCGCCCCACAGGAGCAGGATGGGAATCAGCGTGGTCAGAATCATATAACCCAAACTGTTGCTGCTATCTGACGTGTCTCTGGAAAATTTCACTCCCGCATTCTCCAAGCGGGTAACCAACTGATCGTCCATCACAAAAAATCCAGTATAATAGGTCACCGGATACAGGGCGTTTCCCTGCTGCCTCGGCGTAATCTTAATCTCCGCAGAGTTAATGACCACCGACTCAATCTCCCCGCCCTCCAGCATGTCAAGGAACTGGTCATAGCTAATCTCCTTGCTGGAAGCGCTTCGCAGTTGTCCGAAGGCAAAAGAGAACAGCAGAAAGATTCCCATGGCCGCCCCCAGGCAAATGAGAATCCCTTTTTTTGTATTTTTTTTATCAGGTCCCTCGATCTTCTTATTGTTATTTTCCACGACGTTCCTCCTCACTGCTATCTATTTTCACTAAATTGCAATTATTTCATACGTTACAATTTCTGTCATATATACCAGACTAGTATAAATGCTAACAGAAAGAAAAGCAAGATTTTCCCTGTGAAAAGAATGTGAAAATTTGTCAACGTGTTACCAGCCATGAAATTTAAAAATTACATTGAAGCGTCAGAGATTTTGCGATATAATAGATTATTATGGGTTAAATTTTGTTTTACGCAAGGAGGAGAGCAATGGCTGTAAAATATGTATTTGTCACCGGCGGCGTGGTATCCGGACTGGGAAAGGGAATCACTGCGGCTTCCTTGGGACGTCTTCTGAAAATGCGGGGCTACAGCGTTACCATGCAGAAGTTCGACCCCTACATCAACATTGACCCGGGAACCATGAATCCTGTACAGCACGGAGAGGTCTTCGTCACCGATGACGGTGCAGAGACGGATCTGGACTTGGGACATTATGAACGCTTCATCGACGAGCGTCTCACCAAGCAATCCAATGTCACTACCGGAAAAGTATACTGGTCTGTGCTTTCCAAGGAGCGCCGGGGCGACTTCGGAGGGGGCACGGTACAGGTAATCCCCCATATCACTAATGAAATCAAGAGCCGCTTTTACCGCAATGACGGGTGCAAAGATACCCAGATCGCCATAATCGAGGTAGGGGGAACTGTGGGAGATATCGAGAGCCAGCCATTCTTAGAGTCCATCCGCCAGTTCCAGCACGATGTGGGACGGGAGAATGCCATCTTGATTCATGTGACTTTGATTCCCTATCTGGGAGCCTCTGGGGAAATGAAGACCAAGCCCACCCAAGCCAGCGTCAAGGAACTGCAGGGCATGGGCATCCAGCCTGACATCATCGTCTGCCGCACGGAACGCCCTCTGGAAGATGGCATCAAGGATAAGATTGCCCTCTTCTGCAATGTGCCCACCAAGCACGTGATGCAGAACTTGGACGTGGAAACTCTGTACGAAGCTCCTCTGGCCATGGAGAAGGAACATCTGGCTGACGTGGCCTGCGAGTGTCTGCGGTTGGATTGCCGGGAGCCAGACATGCGGGAATGGCAGGAAATGGTGGACAACCTGAAGCATCTAGAAAAAGACGTAACTGTAGCACTGGTGGGCAAATACACCACGCTGCACGATGCCTATATTAGCGTGGTAGAATCCTTGAAGCACGGCGGACTTGCCCACAAGAGCAACGTGAATATCAAATGGGTTTCTTCCGAAGACATTGACGATAACAATGTGGCAGAAATCCTAGGCGATGTAAGCGGCATCATTGTCCCCGGCGGATTCGGAGACCGGGGAACGGACGGCATGATTTCGTCCATCAGATATGCCAGAGAAAATGATATTCCATTTTTGGGTCTTTGCTTGGGAATGCAGCTGTGTATTGTAGAATTTGCCAGACATGTCTGCAAGTTTAACGATGCCCACAGTATTGAATTAGACCCTCAGACTACCCACCCTGTCATTCACCTGATGGCGGATCAGGACGGCGTGGAGGATATCGGCGGCACCCTGCGCCTAGGTGCATACCCCTGCGCATTAGACCGGGATTCTCTGGCATTCAAGCTGTATGGCAAGGAAGAAATATCCGAACGCCACCGCCACCGCTATGAGGTCAATAACTATTACCGCAGCGATTTGGAAAAGGCAGGGATGAAGCTCTGCGGCCTCTCTCCCGATGGCAGAATCGTAGAAATGTGCGAAATTCCGGACCACCCATGGTTTATCGCCACCCAGGCACATCCGGAATTCAATTCCCGGCCCAACAGGCCGCACCCACTGTTCCGTGGATTTATCGGAGCCGCACTGGAATACCAAGCATAGACAATTCTTGTTTGGCATAGCGCTGCAATTTGGCGCAGTTTCCTATACCTTAAAAAGGGGAGGGCATGTTAAAATGCTCTCCCCTTTCTTCTTTGGCTATTTCCACAACACTTTTTCTTCTTTCCTTTTGTTGTAAGAAATGTTTAGGAACTGTTAAGAAATAAATCTTCACATTTTGCTTGCTGGAATCTCCA
>CASGVX010000356.1 GCA_949346185.1 uncultured Lachnospiraceae bacterium | reverse complement strand
GCCATCCCATGGCTCCATCATCGTGGCATAATACTGATAGAAATCACGCTTTTTCTGACTGATGCTCATATCGTTTTCCCATGGCTCTGGAATCGTAATCATCACTGCCTGAGGAAGGGGCATGCCGCTCATCACCAAAAATTCTAAGGTATTGTCAAGTCTTGCAGAATCTGAACCGCCGGGGTTTACTACGGGAAGGATTTTGTGCAATTCTCCCGACAGCAGCGGTGATTCCATAGTCTCCTCCCGACCAAGCATCTTATCCGCATTTCCCACGATGGTGTTAATCTCCCCATTATGGACGATAAAGCGGTTAGGATGAGCCCGCTGCCAGCTGGGATTTGTGTTTGTGCTGAAACGGGAGTGGACGGTAGCGATAGAGGACACGTAATCCTGATCCTGCAAATCCGCAAAAAACAGACGCAGCTGTCCCACTAGGAACATTCCCTTGTATACAATGGTCCTGCTGGAAAAAGATACCACGTAGGTATCGTCATTACTCTGCTCAAATACCCTCCGTGCCACATAGAGCTTTCTGTCAAACTCCAAACCTCTTTCCACATCCTCCGGCCGCTTCACGAAAGCCTGCATAATGCAGGGCATGCATTCCACCGCCTTGTGTCCCAGCACATCGGGTGCCACCGGAACTTTCCTCCATCCCAGAAAGGCAAGCCCCTCCTTCTCTATAATAACTTCAAACATTTTCTTGGCCTGATTTTTCTTCAGCTCATCCTGAGGAAAGAAAAACATGCCCACTCCGTAATCTCTCTCCTCCCCCAAGTCAATCCCTAGGGGCTTCACCGCTTTCTTAAAAAACTTATGGGAGATCTGAAGCATAATTCCCACGCCATCACCAGTCTTTCCCTCCGCATCCTTTCCAGCGCGGTGCTCCAATTTTTCTACAATATCCAGAGCGCCGGATACCGTATCGTGGGTTTTATTTCCCTTGATATTGACAATGGCGCCAATCCCACAATTATCATGCTCAAATCTGGGGTCATACAACCCCCTCCTCCCATGATCCACTGCCGCCCTGACCTTCTCCAAAGTCTTTTCATCCATGACCTGATCTTTCATGATGCGATAACCTCCTTACCATACACCACTACGCTGTGGCATGATTTCCAAAAAGAAAAAAGAGTCCAGCAAACACACGTCTGCTGAACCCCTTTGTTCATCAACTGGGTACAGTATATCTGATGTATCTAAAAAAAGCAAGATTATTTTGCAATATATCGGAATTTTTTTGTTTTCTTAAGCGAAATCCAATTTCACTTAATTTTCTTCAATCCTTACTATCCACAGCCATTCATCCCTTCCTGCAATAACCCTGCTGCGCCTTCGCAACTCTGGCAGAGATAAAATCTACCAGAAGGAGCTCCACCCCAATTCGATCCTGAATTTTCCCCTGCTTGAAGGCATAATCCGTATCTGCGCAAGCGGTGAACATATTCTTCAGCTGTTCCCTAGAAAAATGCCTGCACTGTGCTTGGTACTTTCCTACAGAAAAAGGGGGGATGCCCAATTTTTTTGCCAATTCCTGCCTCGTCAAGTTCCCGGAGGCCGACTTTACTTGCAATAGGATGCGAAAATGCCGACTGAGCAAATAAAGAATGGACGCAGGACTCTCCTTCAATTCCAGCAAGTCATGATACAATTTCATGGTTTCCTGCTTGTTCCCGCTGGCAACCGCATCCAGCATTTTGAAAATCTGCCCCGTCACCTGAACGCTGCAGATGGCATCAATATCCGCCCTAGCAACCTCCTCCCTGCCGTAGGTGTAGGCAATGAGTTTCTCCAGTTCATTCTGAATATTTGCCAAGGAATTGTCCACTTGCTCCAGCAGATAGTCCGCCGTGCTCTCCCGAATCCTTTTCCCCGCCTTCTGCAGTTCCATGGCCACAAACTGCTTAGTTTCCCCGGGGCTCATGGCATTCATTTCAACGGAAAGCCCATTCTTCTGGACATATTTATATAACTTATTTCTCTTATCCACTTCCTTCTCCACGAAGAGAAAAATCGTGGTGTCAGGAAATTCCGAAATCATGTCGCTCAGTTCATTCGCCTTCTTGAACAGGCGGCTATCCTCCATCAAAATCAGACGGTATTCCCCAAAAAAAGGAAGGGTCTGTGCCATGTCCCGCACTTCTGAAAGGTCGATGCCATCTCCCTGATAGGAGGTAAAATTCATCTCATCCTCCCCGCCCAGAACTGCCTTCTTTAACTGATCGCGATATAGGCGCACCAGATATTCTTCCTCTCCATACAGCAAATATGCGCGATGGAAGGATTGATTTCTGATATCTTCTTTTAACCGCTTCATACTTTTCTCCATTCTGAAGCGCTTTGCGCTGAGGATGCGAGCAGAAATTCAGATTCTGCTCTGGGATCAATAGAATTTGTGACGCTTCGGCACAAATTCTAACTGAATTTGTTCAGCTTGCTGAACTAAATTGCTCATCAGACAATTTATTCAACCTTTTCCCTTCATCTCGTCCGCTGCCTTAGAAACATGATCAGTCCATTCACAGCCATTCTTCCTCTCCCGAGAT
>CASGVX010000355.1 GCA_949346185.1 uncultured Lachnospiraceae bacterium | reverse complement strand
GGTTCTTTGAAAAGAAGAAATCTGCAGAGGATGAGAATCACAGGAAAAAAATGATCGACCGGGGCATATTGTACAGTTCTGGCATGATTGCCGGCGAAGGCATCATCGGCATCGCACTTGCTGTTCTGGCCGTCATTCCTATGGGCAAGGGCAAAACCCTTGCAAGCATCATCAACCTGGGAACTCCTCTAGGAAACATTGCCGGAGCCATATTCTTCCTCCTGCTGCTGGCAAGTATGTATTTTTTCGCAGTAAAACGGGGAAAATCCAAGGAGGATAGCATCTAATATGGGAAAACAGAAAAAACTGCCGCCAAATTACATGGATACCATTTTCATTCCCGCTGAGGAACTGCATTGGGAGCAGCGAAAGGATGGCATGATCGTGCTAGATATGGTAAACAGCGGCTTCTTCCACAGAATTGCCCAGAAGTTTTTCCGCAAGCCAAAAGTCAGCCATATTGCAATGGACAAATATGGCACGAAGCTTTGGCTTGCACTGGATGGAAGGAGAACGGTATACCAGGTGGTGACAGTGATGGAGCAGGCATTTCCCGACGAGAAGGAGCGAATGCTTGACAGAACAGTGACATTTCTGCGCACCCTGCAGATTCACCATTTCATCTGCGAAGCCAATTAACATCAGAAAGGATTATCTATGGGCATTTTATCAAATCTAAAACCTGAACCAGTCTTCCATTACTTCGAGGAAATCTGCCAGATTCCCCACGGTTCTGGAAACACCAAAGAAATCAGCGACTACTGCGTCCGCTTCGCCAAGGAGCGGGGACTTCGCTATATTCAGGACGAAGCAAACAATATCATGATATTCAAGCCAGGCACTGCCGGTTATGAGGACAGCGCCCCCGTGATTCTCCAAGGACATATGGACATGGTATGTGAAAAGGAAAGTGACTGTGACATTGATATGGACAGGGAGGGGGTACGGCTGGAAGTGCAGGACGGCATGATTTCCGCCCGGGGGACTACTCTGGGGGGAGACGATGGCATTGCCGTGGCATATGCCCTTGCGATTTTGGATGCCAACGACATTCCTCATCCCCCGCTGGAGGCAGTCTTTACCGTGGATGAGGAAATCGGCATGCTGGGCGCCTCTGCACTTGATTGTTCCCCTCTCAAATCCCGCTTGATGCTTAACCTAGACTCCGAGGATGAGGGATATCTTCTGGTAGGCTGTGCCGGGGGCATTTCTGCCAAAGGCGGCATTCCAGTGACCCGCTTCTCTGCCAGCGGCAAAAAGGCTACGCTGCGCATTGCGGGACTGCTGGGAGGCCATTCTGGCATAGAGATTGACAAAGGCAGGGCCAATGCTTGCAAACTGCTGGGCAGAACCCTCTACGCACTGAACAAAGATTTTCCAATCCTCCTCTGCTCCCTGCAGGGGGGATTGAAAGACAATGCCATCCCTCGGGATGCTACAGCCACCCTTCTGCTGGATGCTGATGCAGATGAATCCCAAATTGCGGAACGTATCAAGGAGATGCAGCAGGAATACCAGAACGAATACCGGAAATCAGATCCAAATGTGACATGTGCCATGACATTTTCTGAAGCAGGCACCGCTAGCGCCATCACCCCGGATATCGGTAAAAATATCATTGCCGCCCTAGTAAATTTCCCTAATGGCATCCAGCGCATGAGCTTCGATATCGAGGGATTGGTACAGACTTCTCTGAACTTGGGCATCATGAAGACTTCTGATGAAGAATTTACCTGTTCCTTTTCTATCAGGAGCAGCGTAGAAACTGAAAAATGCGCTCTAGTGGAACAGCTTGAATGTCTGATGGAGAGCCTGGGTGGCAGTTTGAAAACCACGGGAGAATATCCCGCTTGGGAATACCGGCCGGATTCTCCCCTGCGCGACCTGATGGTGGAAGTCTTCGAGGATCAGTATGGCAGAAAGCCAGTGATTCAGGCAATCCATGCCGGCGTAGAATGCGGTCTCTTCGCAGGAAACCTTCCTGGTCTGGACTGCGTTTCCTTCGGCCCGGACATGAAGGGTATTCACACGCCCGCGGAGGTCTTAGATGCCGCCAGCGTCCTCCGCATCTGGGAGTATACGCTGGAGGTGCTGAAAAGATTAAAATAAGAAGAACGCAAAACCAGCGGTCTTGGCAATCATAAGTCTGATTATATTTTTTATAAAGCAAGAAAGAGCCTTCCCCGGGCAGCAACATAAATCACTGCCCGGGGAAGGCTCTGCTTCTACTAGACTACTGTCTTTCCTTATCGTCGGCAAATGAAACCCCCTCTGCCATCACGAATAACTCTTCCTTCGCCAAGTCAAAGCAATCCAGAATCTTTGGCGAGAATATGCCGCATTCTCCTTCATGAATCATCCTGCATGCCTCTTCCACCGCATAGGGTGCCTTATACACCCGCTTGCTGACTAACGCATCATATACGTCCACAATGGACACCACCTGCGCCCAAATCGGAATATCCTCTCCCGCCAATTTGTCCGGATAGCCATTTCCATCATACCTCTCATGATGATGTCTGCAAATGTCATAGCAGTAAGTATAGAACTCGCTGTCCTCCT
>CASGVX010000354.1 GCA_949346185.1 uncultured Lachnospiraceae bacterium | reverse complement strand
AAATCCTGCGTGTATGCCCGTAAATCAAGGCTTTTTTGAGATAATCAACCATTTTCTATATGACAATTCTTAAGAAAAACAAAAGAAATTATTAAGAATTATTAAGATTGCAAAGTTCCCTAGCCTGCCAGCCCGGACACCATCTCCCGCACATAGCGTCCCAATTCCTCCCCCGCATCCTCCCCATACTTTCCGATAATCTTCACGATAGCGCTGCCAATGATGGCTCCATCGGAAATCGCAGAGTACCGATGCACCTGTTCCTTTGTGTGAATGCCGAAGCCGATGGCCGCAGGCGTATCCGTCACACCCCGAATCGTCTCCACAATCTCTCCCACATCCGTGGTAATCTCGCTCCTAGCCCCGGTAACTCCCATAGACGACACCACATAGATAAAGCCCGTGGCATCCTTCGCCACCATCTGAATCCGCTCCTTCGACGTAGGGGCAATCATGGCAATCACATCCACATCATATTTCCTTGCAATAGGCACCAACTCCTCCCGCTCCTCAAAAGGCAAATCAGGAATAACCAGCCCATCCACGCCGCAAGACCGACACCTGTCGCAAAAACTTTCATAGCCATACCTATAAACTGTATTTAGATAGGTAAGAAACACCAGCGGAATTTGCGTCCTCTCCCTCAGAGAGGACACCATGTCAAATATTTTGTCCGTGGTGCATCCTGCGCCCAGCGCCCGGAGATTGGCCTCCTGAATGACCGGGCCATCTGCGATAGGGTCAGAAAAGGGAATCCCCAGTTCCACCAGAGCCGCCCCCGCCTGCTCCATCTCCAGTACAAACTCTGCAGTCTTCTCCAAGCTGGGATCTCCTGCCGTGAGAAACCCGATAAACGCCTTCTTATCTTCAAATGCATTCTTTATTTTGCTCATATGATAACCTCATTTCTTTATTTATCAACACTTACCATTCATCCCAAGTTCACTGGCACAGGCAATTAAAAAGTAAATATCTTATTACGCGCCCTATTCATGCAAATCTATCCCTCGGTATCTGGCAATCGCCGCCACATCCTTATCTCCTCGTCCGGAGAGAGTGCAGATAATGATCTGATCCTTCCCCATCTCCGGGGCAATCTTCATCAGGTGCGCCACCGCATGGGAACTCTCAATGGCCGCAATAATCCCCTCCGTCTTAGCGATATACTCAAAAGCCCGCACCGCCTCCTCGTCTGTAACCGGCACATATTCCGCTCTGCCAATATCCCGAAGATGGGCATGCTCCGGGCCAACGCCGGGATAGTCCAGTCCCGCCGAGATAGAATACACCGGCGCAATCTGCCCGAATTCGTCCTGACAGAAATAAGATTTCATTCCATGAAAAATCCCCTCCGTTCCCACGGCCATGGTGGCGGCAGTCCGATCCGTATCCACTCCGTGTCCTGCTGCCTCGCAGCCGATTAGCCGCACGCCCTCATCCCTGATAAATTCCCTAAAAGAACCCATGGCATTGCTGCCACCGCCCACGCAGGCCATCACCACATCTGGCAATTTGCCCTCCGCATACAGAATCTGCTCTCTTGCCTCCCGGCTAATGACGCTCTGAAAATCCCCCACCATCATCGGAAACGGATGAGGTCCCATGACGGAGCCCAAGACATACAGGGTATCATCTACTCTGGCAGTCCACTCCCGCATGCAGGCATTGACGGCATCTTTCAAGGTAGCAGTGCCGCTCTCTACCGGATGCACCTTCGCACCTAGAAGCTCCATGCGATACACATTCAACGCTTGGCGAATGGTATCCTCCTTTCCCATATAAACCTCGCATTCCATATCCAGAAGGGCTGCCGCCGTGGCCGTGGCCACACCGTGCTGACCCGCCCCGGTTTCCGCTATCACTCTGGTCTTTCCCATCTTCTTTGCCAGAAGCACTTGCCCCAGCACATTGTTAATCTTGTGAGAGCCAGTGTGGTTCAAATCCTCCCGCTTAAAATAAATCTTCGCCCCACCTAGGTCTCTCGTCATCTTCTCCGCATAATAAAGCAGGGAAGGCCTGCCCGCATATTCCCTATTCAGCCGATCCAATTCCTCCGTAAACGCCGAATCATTCTTGTATCGTTCATAGGCATCCTCCAACTTATGAATCTCATTCATCAAAGTCTCGGGAATATACTGCCCGCCATGCTTTCCAAATCTTCCATCACTCATTCATCCATACACTCCTATCAAGCTAAATATTTTATCAGCACCCAGTGTGCCGTATCGTTTCTGCCGCTTTCCTCTTCCCGCTCATTCCATCCTCCCCGCCGCAATCATCTCTGAAAGCGTATCTCCCACATCTCCCGACCGCATCAGAGCCTCTCCCACTAAGACGCCATTCACCTGATTCTCTGCCAATTCCCGAATATCCTCCCCTCCCCATATGCCGCTCTCAGACACAAAGAGAATGTCTGGCGGAACCGATTTCCGAAGGCGAATGCTATTTCTAATATCCACGGTAAATGTTTTCAAATCCCGGTTATTCACGCCAATCACTCTGGCTCCCGCCCGGACTGCCATGGCCGCCTCCTCCCCATCGTGAGCCTCTACCAAGGCGGAAAGCCCCAGAC
>CASGVX010000353.1 GCA_949346185.1 uncultured Lachnospiraceae bacterium | reverse complement strand
CAGACAGTGGCTTTGACAAGAGTTATGGCGCCCGTCCGATTAGGAGAAGCATCCAGACGGAGATTGAGGATGCGCTGGCAGATAAGGTGCTGGCCGGAGAGGTATCTCCGGGCGATCGGGTGCAGGTATCCTATGGTGAAGAAAAGATGATTTTTTCTAAAATGTAGAGTAGAAAAAAGGTGGGAAATATGATATCATAATCTTAACGTATTGAAATTATTCTGCTTGTTACTATGAGCGGCGAAGCCTTGAATAGTAACATTTGTACGGCAAATTTGCACGGGAGGAGAAGCGCATGCCAGTAATTAAGGAACTGATTCGCAAAGAGGGCAATGGGACTTTGAGTTTTGGGAATTATGAATATGACACCAAGCAGAAGAAGTCTGATTTTGAATTTGAGGGAGACCTGTACAAGGTAAAGACATTTAAGGAGATTACCAAACTGGAAAAGAATGGCCTGTTTGTGTATGAGTCCGTGCCAGGGACTGTGGTGACGGAATTGAAGGCGACGGATAGCGAGACGTGCTTTTCCGTGGAGGGGATGGAAGATACTTCCATTACGCTAGAGTTGGAGCCGGAGACGGAGTATAAGGTTTATGTGGATGATACCAGTTTTGACAAGATGAAGACGAACTTGGGCGGGAAACTGGTGCTGAGCCTTGAGATGGATGCGGGTCAAGTGGTGAAAATCCGCGTAGTGAAGTTATAGCCTATGGCAAAGGGCAAGAATAAGACCGTTTTTTTCTGCAAGGAATGTGGTCACGAGAGCGCCAAGTGGCTTGGTCAGTGTCCCGGATGCAAGGAATGGAATACCTTCGTGGAGGAGCCGGTAGTGAAGTCCTCCGGGGGAAACGTCCAGAGGATGAGGGAGCGTCGGGAGCCTGTCAGGCTGTCAGAGGTGAGCGTGACTGCGGAAGTTCGTACATTGACACAGATTGGAGAACTGGACAGAGTGCTGGGGGGCGGCATCGTCACTGGCTCGCTGGTACTGGTGGGCGGCGATCCGGGGATTGGGAAATCCACGCTGTTGTTGCAGATGTGTCAGAAATTGGTAAAGGCTGGTCGAAATGTGCTGTATGTGTCCGGTGAAGAATCCGAGAAGCAAATTAAAATGCGAGCGGACAGGCTGGGAGATTTCGGGCAGGATATGCTTTTGCTCAGCGAGACAGATTTGGATTTGGTAGTGGACATGGTGCAGAGGATGAAGCCCGAGGTAGTGATTATTGATTCCATCCAGACCATGTACCGGGAGGAACTTGGTTCCGCCCCCGGCAGCGTGGGACAGGTCAGAGAGACCACTGCTGCGCTGATGCGCCTTGCCAAGGGAATGGCGGTTTCCATTTTTGTGGTAGGGCATGTGACGAAGGAGGGCGTGGTAGCGGGCCCCAGAGTTTTGGAACATATGGTGGATACGGTGCTTTATTTCGAGGGGGACGGCAGTGCCTCCTACCGTTTTCTGCGAGGAGTGAAGAATCGTTTTGGCTCCACGAACGAGGTGGGAGTCTTTGAGATGCGGGGAGATGGATTGGTGGAGGTGTCCAACCCATCGGAATACATGCTGCAGGGCAGGCCGGAGAATGAGCCGGGCTCTGTTGTGGCATGTTCTATGGAGGGTACCAGGCCGATTTTGATCGAGGTGCAGGCCTTGGTCTGCCAAACCAATTTTAATATGCCTAGGAGAACGGCTGCGGGGACGGATTACAATCGCGTCAATCTGCTTATGGCGGTGATAGAGAAGCGGCTGGGTCTTCATATGGGGGACTGCGACGCCTATATTAACGTGGCGGGGGGGATGCGGATTCACGAGCCGGCATTGGATCTAGCCATCGTGGCGGCATTGATTTCCAGTTATCGGAACACGGCCCTGAGCGGAGGGAGCATTTGCTTCGGCGAAGTTGGCTTGGTGGGTGAAGTCCGGGCAATCAATATGGCGGAGCAGCGGGTATTGGAGGCTGCAAAATTAGGCTTCAAGCGGTGCATCCTGCCGGAGGTGAACCGGGGACAGCTGGAGATTAAGGAAGCGCAGTTAAAGGGGATGGGGCTGATAGGCATCCAGACAATTCATGAGTTACTGGGGGTGTTATAATTTATGGGTTTAAAGGCAACAGAACATACAACGGAATTGGTGCTTGACCGAATGGAAAACTCATTGGATTCGCTGGAGCAGATGTCCTTTGATTCAATCAATATCACAGATAAGCTGGTGAGCGGGATTGATGTGATTCGCCAGTGCGTCGTGGAAATGAAAGAGGACGGGGAGAAGGACATGCAGGTTGTTTCAGAGACGATAGAACAGCTTCTGAACGATTTGCTGGTCACTGCTTTCGAGGTAAACAATGTGGCTCATGAGCTGGAGAAAGAGACGGCGTACCAGCGCGGCACGCTGGACAATATCAAGCAGATTGTGGAATTGCTGTATGCGATTACGTAGATGAGATAATATGCACAGTTACTGTTTGCAGTCATTTTTAGAAAAAGAACGGTTGCCCCAACTTCCATTTTGTGGCGGGCGGCATTGTAGGCGGTCATCTGGCCGCAACATATGCCTGTTTTTCTTCCGCCAGATCATAATACCTGC
>CASGVX010000352.1 GCA_949346185.1 uncultured Lachnospiraceae bacterium | reverse complement strand
GAGACTGCCTTCTTGGAAAGCACCTTTTTATTCCTTGTGCACCATTTTCCGATAGCGGCAGCGGTAGGCGACCATCCCCGCTTCACTCCAAAGTATACCCCGTAGGGGCGATACACTCTGGACACCAGGGAGCTGCAGTCATAATACCCCTTTCGCATTCTCCGAATCTGGCTGTATTTTGTCTTGGTCTTGGAGATGGCGATGGCCTTCTTGGATGCCTGGTATCCCGCTTTGGAACTGACTTCCACCAAGGCATAGATCTTCTTGCCATCCACCTGGGCATAAATGCGCACCCTGCCAGACTTCTTTGCCTTTACTACGCCTTTTTTCGATACCGTGGCAACTTTTTTATTCGAGCTGGAAAATGCCACAGTGCTATATGTACTATTCAATCCCTTCAGCTTCACTGTCTTGCTCTGCTTCTTATACATTATCTCAGCGCTGCTGGTAAATTTAGGATTGGTCACAATGATTTTTGCAGTCAGCATCTTTCCATCCACGATGATAGAAATGTCAATCGTGCCCTTGGCAGCCGCATAGACATTGAGCCCCGTGGACAGATATGCCAAATCCCCATCTGCCTCCAGCTCTGTCTTTGCCCTGACAATGGTACTCACCTCGCAGGTACCCTGCACCACTAGAGGCTTTGTCACTCCCTTGGCCAGCACCAGCCGAGCATCCTGCAGAACAGGATTGGTCACATAAAATGTTCCCTCAAGCGTCACATGATCCCCATTTTTCCCAGTGAGGATGGCAGAAATCTTCACAGTTCCCACTTTCAATGCCAAGAATCCCTTCTCTGTGGCCTTTGCAACGGCATTATCATCCTCTGCGCCTCCGGAAGGATTCTGCTGCCCTCCGCCAGTCTGGTCGCTGCCAGAGTTGCTGCCAGTCTGATTCCCACCGGGCTGACTGCCAGTCTGGCCGCTTCCAGAGCTGCCGCCGGCCTGGCCATTATCCTGAGGCTTGTCCAAATTCTCTGTCCCAATCCTCCACTGAATCTTTCCCGCCTCCAGAACTTCCTTTTGATATGATTTGCCCTGCTCCATCTCCAGAAAATGGGAAATACCCGGGGCATAAGCCTCCGTCCCCACCGCTCTGGCGAAATGAGGGCTGACAAATGCCGGTGTCTGAATCGCCACCTTTGCCACTTGGAAGGCATCGGCCTCTCCATCCCTTTTCTTCAACGATACTGCGGCCTCTTCCAATCCCTCCACGCAGATTTGGCCTTCCGTCTGGCTGAGACTGTCTTTAGAAAAGAGAACCTCGTACTCTTCCTGGCTGTAATACCTCCATGCCTCCAAGGAAGGAAGAACCTCGCCATACACCGCAGACAATTCCTGAGGAGCCAGCACTTTTACTGTAAATAACTCTTCCTTCGTGATGGGACTCTCCGGCAGGACATAGGATACCGTCACCTGAACCGTCCCTGCCTTTACCGCCTTCGCGATGCCATCCTCGCTCACTTCCACGGAATCCCTGTCTCCGCCATCTTCTCTCACTTCGTAGGTGATTTTTTCCGCCTTCTGCTCTTCTGAGAAAAGGGAGGGAATCTCTATGCTGTCCCCCATATATATGGTTTTTTCGCTCACTTTCAGCAACGTCTCTTCTGCCGCCGCAAAATGCCCGATAGTCACTGCCGCAACTAGGGCAATAAAACTAAGCAGCACAGTCTTTGCCAATTCCGCTGTCCCGCTTGCCTGCCGCTTCTGTCTATTCATCTCTTCCTCCATTCTAATTACT
Organism: uncultured Lachnospiraceae bacterium; assembly: GCA_949346185.1. Lineage (GTDB taxonomy): Bacteria > Bacillota > Clostridia > Lachnospirales > Lachnospiraceae > Butyribacter. The sequence continues at coordinate 842 of CASGVX010000352.1, read as the reverse complement.
TCCTGTTGTCTCATTTTCCTCCAAAAATGCCCCATGTACCATGTCAATATATTCCCAGATTTCCTCTCTCCCATTTTTCGTCATGGCAGAGAAGGGAATCACCGGCGTTCCCTCCACCACCTGCAAGGCTTCCTCGATCTCCCTGATTCGCTTCGGCCTCTGGGAGCGCTTTACCTTGTCCTCCTTAGTGGCAATCACGATTGGCTGGAAGCCATAGTGAATGCACCAGTTGTACATCTGCCTGTCATTGTCATTTGGGCGGTGCCGGATGTCCACCAGCAGGAAGATCAGCCGCAGTACCTTGGAGCCGTTCAGATACCCGTCAATCATCTTCCCCCACTGCTGCACCGTATTCTTTGCCACCTTGGCATAACCGTATCCCGGCAAATCCACAAAATAGAGATCATCATTAATTCGATAAAAATTAATGGTCTGGGTCTTCCCCGGCTGCTGTGATGTCCTGGCATAGGATTTCCTGTTCATCAATGCATTGATGAGGGAGGATTTCCCCACATTGGAACGCCCGGCAAAGGCAATCTCCACCAGCTGGTTATCCGGAATCTTGCTGGTAATGCCGCACACCGTCTCCAAATTCACTTTTTTAATTATCACAAAATTCCTCCATTCTTACTGGGCCTGCAAACAAGCCTTCGGATTATTGTGGGAGGGGAACTCCATTCCCATGATGTGAATATATTTTTTCACATAAATATCCCCTTCCAAATGTCCTCAATCTTCCTAGCGTAGCTCACCTGGATTCCCTCTCGAATCTCCTCCTCCAAATCCAAGACATCCTTCTTATTTTCAGAGGGGACATACACTTTCCGAATCCCCGCCGCCTT
>CASGVX010000351.1 GCA_949346185.1 uncultured Lachnospiraceae bacterium | reverse complement strand
AAAAAAAGCAGACGCTCATCATCCTGACCAACTTCTGCTTTCCTCTGACCAACTTTTTCTACCATATAAAAATCATGCAAACTTCGCTTCCAAAGTTGGTCAAAAAATTTTGACCAACTCGCCTGACCAACTTTTGACCAACTTTAGTGCAAAAACTTACGATATTTTGCACGAAGTTATGATACCCCCTAAATTGCAGAAAACGCTGGAAACATGCGTGTTCCCAGCGTTTTATAGGGTTCTTTATAATCTAACGGTTTATTTCATCTGTGCTGCCACCTCAGCAGCAAAATCCTCTTCCTTCTTCTCCAAGCCTTCGCCAGTCTCGAATCGGATAAACCTCGTCACATTCAGCTTACAGCCCTCTGCCTTTGCCACAGACTCCACATACTGCTTTACATTTTCCTTATTTTCAGCCTTCACATAAGCCTGCTCCAGAAGGCAAACCTCCTTAAGTTCCTTATTCAGGCGACCAATAATCATCTTCTCAATGATATTGTCCGGCTTATTCGCATTCTTAGGATCGTTCTTTGCCTGTGCCAGAAGCACCTGCTTCTCGCTCTCCTTGTACTCCTCGTCCACATCGTCAGAAGAGACATACTTGGGATTCAAGGCAGCAATCTGCATCGCCACGTTTTTCAGACACTCCTTGACACCATCGCTGTCGCTATCCGTGTCAGCCTCCACCAGCACGCCAATCTTGCCACCAGCGTGAATATAGGAAACTACCATTCCCTCTGTCTCCACCTTATCAAAACGGCGAATATTCATGTTCTCGCCAATCTTTGCAATCATTGCCTTCAACTTGTCCTCGACCGTGCCCGCATCCTCTGCAGCCCAAGGCTCTGCAAGAAATGCCTCAATACCTTCGGCCTTCGTCTGTCTCGCCTGAGAAGCCACCTGAGCAACAAACTCTTGGAAAATCTCATTTTTGGCCACGAAATCCGTCTCAGAGTTTACCTCTACGATAGATGCGCTCTTTCCACAATCGCACACCTCAACCGCCACAACACCCTCTGCTGCAATACGGCCAGACTTCTTTGCAGCCTTGGCAAGGCCGTTCTCCCTCAGCCACTCCACTGCCGCATCCATATCTCCGTCAGTATTTGTAAGCGCCTTCTTGCAATCCATCATGCCGGCGCCAGTCATTTCTCTTAATTCCTTCACCTGTGAAGCTGTAATCGCCATGTTCTATTTCCTCCAAATCATCAATCTAATCTATCATGCAATATGGAATCACCCTGATTCCAACAGGACATCGACTATGCCTCTGCCTCTTCCATGGAATCCTCCTCTGCTGGAGCATCCTCCATGGACATGCCCTGATTCGCCTCTATTACTGCATCAGCAATCGTGGAAACAATCAGCTTCACCGCCCTGATCGCATCATCGTTGCCGGGAATGACATAATCCAACTCCTCCGGATCACAGTTGGTATCTGCGATGCCTACCAACGGAATACCCAATGTATGCGCTTCCTGAATGCAGATTCTCTCCTTCTTCGGATCTACCACAAAGATGACATCTGGAATCTTCTTCATCTCCTTGATGCCGCCAAGGTTCTTCTCCAACTTATCCCACTCCTTCTTCAGCCCGATGACTTCCTTCTTAGGAAGCACGTCAAACGTGCCATCCTCAGACATTGTCTCAATGGCTTTCAGCCTCTTAATACGAGTCTGGATTGTCTTAAAGTTGGTAAGCATGCCACCCAGCCATCTCTCGTTGACATAATACATGCCGCACCGCTCAGCCTCAGCCTTGATAGAATCCTGAGCCTGCTTCTTCGTGCCCACAAATAGAATCGTGCCGCCATCTGCCACAATGTCCTTGACCGCATTATACGCAGTATCCACCATGCCCACAGACTTCTGCAGGTCAATGATATAAATGCCATTGCGCTCCGTGTAGATGTACTCTGCCATTTTAGGATTCCATCTTCTTGTCTGATGTCCAAAATGAACACCGGCTTCCAGCAACTGCTTCATTGAAATAACACTCATCTTACTACCTCCATCTGGTTTTTTGCCTTCCATATGCTTCCAAACGCAAGACCCAAACCGGCACCATTACGCAATTCGCATATGTGATTTCTATTGTTCCCATGCCGCGGCAAATGGGCAGAATCATCCCCAAGCACACGACACGAATCAGATTATAGCACAAAAAAATCCCCTTGACAAGTGAATTTCGGTTCTTTTATCGTCAGTGCGATTGCGGCATGAAATGCAGCATTAATGGCACAGGCCATCTCCATCATTCGCCGTACTGATGCCGCCAAAATATTTCCACACAGTTCTACAGCCCCAGAATCTTCTCCACCGTCCTCTGCATGTCCCCCGTCTCGCACACAAGGTCGTGCAGCACAGGAGCCGTGCGTATTTCCTCCACAGCACCGGGAATCTTGGTGCCGGAAGTACTGCTGAGTTCATCAATCAGAGCAAAATCATCCATCCCCACAAACTCCTCGTCAATGGCAGCCATGACGCTGGTGGCAAATTTATATGGGCTGGCAGTGGAAGCGATAACCGTCTTGGCAGCATCCTCTGTAGATTCCCTATACTCATGGTACACCGCAGATGCCACGGAAGT
>CASGVX010000350.1 GCA_949346185.1 uncultured Lachnospiraceae bacterium | reverse complement strand
CGGGTTTGAGGAAATTAGCAGCGGGGAACTGTATATTGCGGGGAAGAAGATGAATGAGATGGCTCCCATGGACCGGGGGATTTCCATGGTATTTCAGAATTATGCCTTATATCCCCATATGACTGTGGAAAAAAATATTTCCTATGGGTTAAAGAATATGAAGGTGCCAGCAAATGAGATTAAGAAAAAGGTTGATTGGGCAGTGAAAATTCTGGGCTTGGAGGAGTATCGCTATCGGAAGCCGAAGAATCTGTCTGGCGGGCAGAGACAGAGGGTTGCCTTGGGGCGTGCTATTGTGAAGAACCAGAAGGTGTTCCTGATGGATGAGCCCTTGTCCAATCTGGATGCAAAGCTGCGGGTGAGTATGAGGAATGAGATCAGCAAATTGCATCGCGAGTTGGGCAGCACAACCATTTATGTGACCCATGATCAGGTGGAGGCCATGACGATGGCTGATCGGATTGTCATTATGAGGGATGGTGTCGTGCAGCAGACGGGAGAGCCCATGGAACTGTATGAGCATCCATGTAATAAATTTGTGGCAGGCTTTATCGGCTCGCCCCAAATGAATTTCTATGATGTGAAGGTGGAAACGGGTTGCATTACCTTTTCTGATGGAAAACAGGTCAAACTGCCGGATGGGGTGACGGAGGGTTTGAAAGGACGCACACGGGTGATTATGGGTATCCGGGGGGAGGATATTAAATTTGATGACCAGAATCTGGATGTCTATGGGGAGACGAGGCAGCAAGCAGTTATTGATAATACCGAGATTATGGGAAATGAGAATAACCTGTATTTTGAGTTCGGCGGAATTACCTCTGTGGCAAGGGTTTCAAAATATGAGGTGAGTAAGATTGGCGATACCGTAAATTTTGTGATGATGCCGCATAAGATGCACTTCTTTGATCCGGAAACGGAGGAGGCAATCGGTTGAAAATGATGTTGCTTCGTTCCGTTACATGCGCTCTGAAAGGAGCTTTCGATTAGAACAGGAGGTTTGGGATGAATGATTTGGCAAGGGCGAATAAATATCAGGAAGAGAATCGCATTGACAGGAGGGAAAAACCCATATTTCATGTAACACCGCCAGTAGGGTGGCTTAATGATCCCAATGGATTTTCCATTTTTCAGGGAAAGATTCACTTGTTTTACCAATATCATCCATATCGCAATGACTGGGGGCCAATGCATTGGGGACACTGCGTTTCAGAGGATTTTGTGAAATGGGAGGAACTTCCTCCGGCTTTGGCGCCGGACATGGACTATGATGCTGCCGGATGTTTTTCCGGCAGCGCCATAGAGACAGAGGATGGGCATGTGCTGGTTTATACCGGGGTGATGGAAAAAGAGGGGGAGGACTGTAACAAGGAAGTTATCCAGCAGCAGTGTTTGGCTGTTGGGGATGGCCTTCGCTATGAAAAGGTAAAAGGGAATCCGGTTCTTCCAGCAGGGCAGCTCCCGGAGGGATTTTCCACAGCGGATTTTCGGGATCCGAAAGTGTGGCGGGAAAATGAGACCTATTATCTGGTGGCAGGCAATATGGATGGCCAGAAGAATGGTCAGGTGGTATTGTTTGCGTCAGAGGATTTGATGTCATGGAGATACTTGTCCGTATTGGCGGATAATCAGGGGAAATATGGGAAAATGTGGGAGTGCCCGGATTTCTTCTCCTTGGGACAGGAACATGTCCTGATTGTTTCTCCTCAGGATATGCAGGCGGACGGAGTGGAATTTCACAATGGAAATCAGGCAATCGCTCTCATCGGTGAGTATGACAGGCAAAGTTTCCGTTTATGGGAAGAACAGGTCATTTCACTTGATTATGGTACAGATTTTTATGCGCCGCAAACACTGGAGACCAAGGATGGACGGCGAATGATGATTGCGTGGATGCAGTCCTGGGATATGGATATTAAGCCGGCAGAGCAGAAGTGGAATGGAATGATGACCATTCCAAGGCAGCTAGAACTGCGAGATCATGTATTGTATCAGTGTCCGGCAAGGGAACTGGAGGCATATCGGACAGAGCCGGTGGCGTGCACAGATAGGGAAATATCTGGAGAGTGCCAGATACCGGGCATCCGGGGGCGAGTGCTGGATTTGACAATAGAACTGCAGGAGGGAGACTATCAGGAGTTTCTCCTTTCCTTTGCGGCAAATGAGAAATATCACACCAGTTTTCGCTATGTTCCTGCTACGCAGACGATTGAATTTGATAGAACATATTCTGGGATGGTGAGGGATGTGGTATGCCAGAGGAGCATGAAGATTAAGAGGGCGAAGAAGACGTTGAAACTTCGTCTGCTATTGGATAAATTTTCTGTGGAGCTGTTTGTTAATGATGGGGCGCAGACCTTTACCTCTACCTTTTACACGCCTCTTGATGCCCAGGACATTGTGTTTGCGTGTGACCGGACAGTGACGGTAAATATTGAGAAGTATGGGATTTCATTTGATGAGAATGCCATTGGATAAGGAAAAGAGGAGGATTTCCATGAAACGGTATGATGTGGTAGCATTGGGAGAATTGCTGGTGGATTTTACGGAAAACGGTATCAGCCACCAGTCGAATCCAGTATTTGAGGCGAATCCGGGAGGTGC
>CASGVX010000349.1 GCA_949346185.1 uncultured Lachnospiraceae bacterium | reverse complement strand
GAGGAGGGCATCGTCACCAACGGCGGCAGGGTGCTGGGCATCACCGCAAAGGGCAAGGACTTGCAGGAAGCCAGGAAGAATGCCTACGATGCCACGAAATGGGTATCCTTTGACAATAAATATATGAGAAATGATATAGGAAAAGCCATTGATGAAAAAGAATAATGCAGCTGTCTGCGCTGCGACATAGATATTGCAGGATTCTGTATACTATATTCTGCAGCAGGGAACAGTGGCAAATGAGGAAAACAGTAACGGTTATTTGATATATTACTTCGGCGGTGAAATATCGAAATTCATCCTATGGAAAATTTGGGGATATTTTACTTCTGAAGTAATATGATAGATTTGAAGGAGGAAGACAATGTATTCTTTTGAGGAAGTAGAGAAATTTGATCCAGAGGTGGCATCTGCCATGGCAGACGAAACGGGAAGGCAGAGGGACAATATCGAGCTGATTGCCTCTGAAAATCTGGTGAGCAAGGCAGTGATGGCTGCCATGGGAAGCACGCTGACCAACAAGTACGCAGAGGGCTATCCGGGCAAGAGGTATTATGGAGGATGCGAGTATGTGGATGTGGTGGAGAATCTGGCCAGAGATCGGGCCATGGAGCTCTTTGGCTGCACCTACGCCAACGTGCAGCCCCATTCTGGCGCCCAGGCAAACATGACAGTATTCTTTGCGCTGATGAATCCCGGGGATACCTTTATGGGCATGAACCTTGACCATGGCGGGCATCTGACCCACGGAAGTCCGGTGAATATGTCCGGAAAATATTTCAACTGCGTGCCTTATGGGGTGAATGACGACGGATTTATAGATTATGATGAGGTGGAAAGGATTGCCAAAGAGTGCAAGCCCAAGGTTATCGTGGCGGGTGCCAGTGCCTATGCCAGAAAAATCGACTTCAAGCGTTTTCGGGAGATTGCGGATCAGGTGGGGGCGTATCTGATGGTAGATATGGCTCATATTGCGGGGCTGGTGGCATCGGGCTACCATGAGAGCCCGATTCCCTATGCTCATGTAACCACTACCACCACCCATAAGACCTTGCGGGGACCCAGAGGGGGGCTGATTCTTTCCAGCGAGGAGTTTGCCAAGGAGATTAACTTTAATAAGGCTCTCTTCCCCGGAATTCAGGGAGGCCCCCTGATGCACGTGATTGCCGCCAAGGCAGTGTGCTTTAAGGAGGCGCTGGATCCCGGTTTTAAGGAATATGGAAAGTCCATTATCCACAATGCCCAGGCACTGTGCAAGGGGTTGCAGAACCGAGGGATTAAGATCGTATCCGACGGTACGGACAATCATCTGATGCTGGTGGATTTGGCGGACAAGGGATTGACTGGCAAGGATGTGGAAAAGTGGCTGGATGCCGCCCACATTACCTGTAATAAGAATACCATTCCTAACGATCCCCAGTCCCCCTTCGTGACCAGCGGCATCCGACTGGGAACGGCGGCGGTATCCACTAGGGGATTTGGCACGGAAGACATGGATCAGGTGGCAGAGGCTATCGCCATGATTATTGATGACCCAGAGGGTAAGAAGGAACAGGCTGCCGCCATCGTGAAAACACTCACAGAGAAATATCCATTATATGAATAGACAATTGTTGCTATTAAAGCCATAGGGAGAGATACTGTCTTATCAAGCATACTTGTAAGAGACAGTACTTTCTTTCTCTATGAACAGCTGTGAATAGCGGCATGCAATAAAAAGAGGGGGAGTGCCGGAGAGCATTCCCCTGTTCATCATGGGAGAGGAGGGAAGTCATGTCCCCGAAGGAAATGAACTATGAAAATCTGGCAGAGAGCATCATCGCCAAGCTGGCTACCAGAAATATGGAAGGGTATTACTGCAAGGACAGAGAGGAGGCAAACGCCAAGGCAATGCGCTTTCTCACGCCGGACTGCTCGGTATCTTGGGGCGGTTCTGCTACCTTGCAGGAAATCGGCCTCATTGACGACTTGAAGGAATTGGACAATGAATATGAGATTCTTGATCGGAAAAATCCGGATCCGGCGCTGACCGCCAAAGAATTTTATGGCAAAATCGTCACCTGCGATTATTATTTCATGAGCACGAATGCAATCACCCTGGACGGGGAACTAATAAATATTGACGGCAATGGCAATCGAGTTGCCTGCCTGTGCAATGGTCCCGAGCATATAGTGATTGTCGCAGGAATGAATAAGGTAGTGACGGATGTGGAGAGTGGGATTGCCAGAGTGCATAATATCGCTGCGCCACCCAACGCCGTGCGGCTGAATCTGGATACGCCCTGCTCTGAGTACGGCAGGTGCATGAATTGCCTGAAGGAAAGCTGCATCTGCTGCCAGACGGTCATCACCCGCATGTCCCGCCATCCCGGACGAATCAAGGTTCTCTTGGTGGGGGAAGAATTGGGCTATTAGGATGCGGATGGATTCTGCTGATAAATCAGTATTTTATTGGGCCGAAAGGAGTAACGGCGCAATACCATGAGCGTACGGAGGAAAAGAATGGCACTGCATTCTAATCGAGAACTGATGGACAGTCTGGAGGAAGCGCATTTCCTCAAAAAGGAAGAATACGTGCAGCTTCTGCGTCATATGACTGACCAAGAGAGGGAGGTAC
>CASGVX010000348.1 GCA_949346185.1 uncultured Lachnospiraceae bacterium | reverse complement strand
CGGATAATTTTCTCCATTACTTTATCATCTGCAGAATGGGCGCCCTTTTTTAAGTGAAAATGCTCCGCAGCCCTTTCGCAGAGCATCTCCAAGTCATGATAAGCAATCACTCCATTGACCTGACGGCGGATTTCCGCTGAGTGGGGATATCCGGCAGTGTACCACGCCACATGCTTCCTCATCTCCCGCATCGCCATCAATTCTCCCTTGTATGCCACCATCATTTGCCCATGACGAAGTATCATTGCCAATACAGCATCTATGGAGGGCTTTTCCTCTAATGTCCCATACTCTCTGTAGTGGTTGATCTGATGGAACAGCCAGGGATTGCCCCGAACGCCCCTTGCCAGCATAATGCCGTCACATCCCGTCTCCCGCTCGCACCGCAGGGCATCCTCTGGAGTGAAAATATCCCCGCTGGCAATGACAGGAATGGAGACCGCCTCCTTCACTCTGGCAATGATTTCCCAGTCCGCCTCTCCCCCATAATATTCCTCCCGGGTACGTCCATGCACTGCCAGGGCGGCGGCACCGCTCTCCTCCATCCGCCGGGCAAAATCCACCGCATTCACATGGTCCCCGTCAAATCCCTTTCTAAACTTCACCGTCACCGGCTTGCTGATTCTGGAAGCAATCTCTCTCACGATATCCGCCGCCAGTTCCGGCGTCCGCATCAGCGCAGACCCCTCCCCGTTATTCACCACCTTGGGCACGGGACAGCCCATATTGATATCCAGAATGTCAAAATCCCTGTCCTGAATCTTCTCCGCCATCTCCCCCATCAGCCGGGGCTCCGAGCCAAAAAGCTGCAGGGCGAGGGGACGCTCCTCCTCCCGGCTCTCCCAGAGTTTCTCTGTATTTTTATTGTGGTAATAAATCCCCTTGGCACTGATCATCTCCGTGTACACCAAGCCTGCCCCCTGCTCCTTGCACAAAAGGCGAAATGGCAGGTCTGTCACGCCTGCCATGGGACCCAGTACCAGATTATTTTTCAATGTCACATTTCCGATGGAAAAACCTCGCATATCCCGCTCCTATCGTTCTCAGTGCTGTTTTTTATAAATATATAAAAGCCCCTTCAAGGTCAGGTCTGCATCATACATCTCAATCTCCTGAGAATAATCCGCCACAATCTTTCCCAATCCCCCAGTGGCCACCACCTTCGCATTCGGCGTACCAGCCTCCTCCTTGATTTTCCTGATAATATATTCGCTCTGCCCGATGGTTCCATAGAAGAGCCCTGCCTGCATAGACGAAATAGTCTCCTTTGCTATGATGACCTTGGGATTCTTAATCTCTATCTCCGGCAGATTGGCCGTGTCATTCCACAGGGCATTGGCAGATATGCGGATGCCCGGGCTAATCAGCCCCCCCTGAAACGTGCCATCCTCCGTAACAAAATCATAAGTAGTGGCAGTGCCAAAGTCCACTACGATAATCGGCCCTCCGTATTGCTCGTAGGCACTTACCGCATCCACGATGCGGTCAGGGCCGATTTCCTTGGGATTGATGGTATTGATGCGGATGCCCGTCCTCGTCCCCGCCCCCACCACGATGGGATGGCAGTGGAGATATTTGATAATGCCACTGGTAAAGGAATACATCATCTTCGGCACCACAGAAGCTATGATTACCTCGCTCACATCCTCCGGGGAAAATCCCTTCTGCTGTAAAATGTTGCACAGCAACTCCCCATATTCATCCGAAGTCCTTGGAACCCTCACCGTAAAGCGAAACCGGGCAATCAACTCATCCTCCCGGTCAAACACTCCAAACGTCACATCCGTATTTCCCACATCTACTGCCAACAGCATTTCTCCTACCAACCTTCCTGTACAATATCTGTATTCTCCCTCACCTCTGGCGCGCCATGCCATACTTCCCGGCATCGTCCTTCGAAATCATCCGTCGTCCTCCAAAAGCCCGCTCGCATCCTCCCCCAAAAATACCGCTCTGTAATAGAGTTCCAGCGCCTCCAGCAAATCCCTTTTCTCTGCTTGGATTTCTTTGATTTTTAACACGCTTCCAATCTCGTCAAAGAGCAAATCATTCTCCCTGGCCGTCACATGGAGCAAAAGGTTCCCCGCCTCGTCAAAGTGCAGCGTGAGAATCCCTCCCACATCCGCCGTGTACAGCACGCACAAAATCTGCAGCTCCTCCCGAATGGACTGGGGAAGTTCCCCAAAATCAGGATTCAGATAAAACTTTTCCTCGTATGCGCTCGCCGCACACAGAATATCCCCCTGCACCTCCGGCAATTCTCTATACATATCCATACTGCCCCCGTCGTTTCCTAATCACAGACTCTATTGCTCCCATTCCACACTCATACGTATCCATCTGCCCCCCTTACAGACGCATAATATCTTATGCTATCATACTATATTTTATTATATCCTGCAAAGTGTCTTGAATCAAGGTTTTATAGGATATATATTTTCAATAAATATTTTCAAATCATCATGTATATTTTACCGTATTCTATCTATTGTGGGCAACTCGTGGACAATATCCCTATCAAATATCGAAAATCTCCTCAAACCTCATGCCCAGAATATATGCCAGTTTGGTGGCAACGCCATAAGGAATCTTTCTCTTGTTATTTTCGTATCGGTTGTATA
>CASGVX010000347.1 GCA_949346185.1 uncultured Lachnospiraceae bacterium | reverse complement strand
TACAGCCGGACGAAATAAGAGATGATTTGCTCCAGAATGGGCAGGTCGGTTCTGTTGCCCGTCAGTGCTTCGTTTCTGGTAAATTCCCACAGAGCGTCGATGTTTCCGGGCTGTACGCCGCAGGCGAGAAATTCCTCGAAGGACATCCCCTTGAAAATTCCCTTCAAAGCTTCCTTGCTGCTCTCCGAAAGGCTCTGATAGAGATAGAAAGTGTGTGTCTGCCGCTGGAAGATTCCCTTGAATTGAAAGTATTTTGTTTTGTACTCATCCCGGTTCTTTTCGGTCTGAATCAGGCGCTCTGTCAAATCATGGATTTGAGTCTGCAGATCCCTAGTCTCCATATGTACCCCCATAAATTCTTATTGAACACTATAAATACAATTTCATCGCATATCAAAATTCATGCCATGGTTTCTGGCATAACCCAAGTTGCAAAGCGACTTGCGCGATAAATGCGTCAGCATTCATTATATCATATCCAATATGTAAAGAGAAGAGGGGAATTGGTCGAAATAAATAGAAAGCAACATGTTGGATGGAATAGCTGCGGAAGAACAACCGTATGGGAGGATTTTCATGGACGTTAGAAGCGTGACCATTTATGGCAATCGGATGAATCATAATAAGGAGAATGCCTTGGCGAACTCTTTTCTGAATATTGGGAGGAAAGGACAGACTGTGGAGGGGGTGGTTGGCGCCGTCTCTGGACAGATTACTTTGAATTTTAATGGAATCAGCGTATCAGTGGCGAAGAATGCGGTGAAGAACCCTGTGGAGGGCGATGTCAGGAGCTTTCGCATTATGGACATTTCCAAGGACAGCATCGTGCTGAAGGAGGTGAACAGGGGGCCGGAGACGGGGGATGCCGGGGACAGGATGAGTGCCGGCGCAATTCCCAATGGATACGGCTTTGCCGACTATCTTGAGAAGAGTGTCCAGGAAGCGGCGGGTACCTTGGACGAGGGAGAGCAGTTTGCCGTGCTAAGCGGCGAGGACTACCGGGAGATAGAAGAGGAAGAGGGCTCTCTGGAGAAGATGACGAAAGAGGTAGTGGAGAGCGCCATTGAGAAGGGAAAGGCTAGGAGGAACTGGCAGCAGCAGAAAATGGAAGAAAATCAGGAGTTTCGGAAGAAACTTCAGGAGGATTTGGAGAAGATGCAGCTGGCGGGATTTCTGGATCAGAAGAGCGAGGGGAAGATTCGTCAGGCTATGGAGGATGCTGGCATTCCAGTGACAGAGGAGAATTTATCTCAGGTGGTGTCTGCCTTATCCATGAGCTATTCCGCACTGGAACTGACAGACCAGTCCAAGGCGTACATCGTGGGGCAGAATCTATCCCCCACCATCGATCATCTATATCAGGGGAAATTTTCCGTGTTCGGCGGGGCGGGGGCTTCCGGCGCAGGGCAGGATTATAGGGATTATCAGGAGCAGATTGAGCAGATACTGGCAAACTGCGGCTATGATACTCCGGAGGGAAGGGAGTCTGCCCATTGGCTCTTTGACAGGGAGCTTCCTATCAATCAGGTCACTCTGTCAAAACTGGAAACTTTGGAGCAGATTCCACAGAATATGACAGGGGATAAGGTGCTGGAGCAGATTCTTTTCGCTATGTCCGCAGGGCTGTCTCCTAAGGAGGCGGTGCTGGATGACAGCCAGTTCGTGGTAGCCAGGGAGGCGGTGAAGGATTTCCAGCAGATTGACGACAGCACGATTATTCATGTGGTGGATTACCTGAAAGAGCATCCCCAGATGATTCCGGTGGGTGCGGAAGCAGAGGCGCGGGGTGCCGGAGCGGGACGGGAGGAAGAGGCTCAGGAGAAGCGAGGCTTCGTGAATCTGGAACTGATTCGGGAAATTCAAGATAAAATCCGGGTTTCCGGCGGCGGCCAGGGAGAGACGGTGCCCACGATATACCAGAAAGACATGTCGGAGGACGAGATTGCTCAGGTGACGCTAAAGAGGCAGGTGGAGGAAATCCGCCAGAAGATGACGCTGCAGTCGGCAGTTCGCATGGCCCGGAAGGGCATTCAGGTGGAGACGGCCTCCTTGAACCAGATTATTTCCGAGTTGCGGCAGCAGGAGCAGAGTTATTACAGCGGGCAGATTGGCACCCGGGTGGAGGACATTCCACCGGAGCAGATAGATTTATTGCAGGAAACCTTGTCGAAGGCCAAAGATATTGCAGATGCCCATGCGGCCATTCTGGGCACTCGGGTGAGACAGCAGGAACTTCTCACGGTGAATGAACTCCACAGGGCTGTCAGCAGCCAGGTGTTAGGCAGGCAGGAGTGGAATGGGGTGTATGAGACGGTCAGCACCCAGGTGAGGAAAGATTTGGGGGATTCTATTCAGAAAGCCTTTGAGGGCGTGCCGGAGATGCTTTCGGATATGGGGCTTGAGGATACTCAGGCCAATGAGAGGGCGGTGCGCATTCTTGGATACAATAGCATGGAGATTACCGAGGAGAATATCAATCAGGTAAAGATCTTTGACAGCAAGGTGAATCAGGTCATTGATAATATGAAGCCCGCCACGGTATTGGAATTGATTCGCCAGGGGGAAAACCCGCTGGATATGCCCCTTGATGAATTGAATGCGAAATTAAAGCAGATTAACGAAGAGAAGGGCAT
>CASGVX010000346.1 GCA_949346185.1 uncultured Lachnospiraceae bacterium | reverse complement strand
AATCTGGGCTACGACTGGCATCAGTTCGGCGTGGGGAAGACTACCACCAAGGAGATGGTGGCGGCCGTTCTCTCCGAGAGGTTTCCCGTGTGCAAGACTCAGGGGAATTTCAATAATGAGGTGGGGGTGCCGCTTACTCTGTTCCGCCTGAGAAAGGAGCATGCCTTGGGGGTTATCGAGATGGGCATCAGCGATTTCGGGGAGATGGAGCGGCTCAGTGCTGTGGTGAAGCCCGATGCCTGCATTATTACCAATATCGGCCAATGCCATCTGGAAAATCTGGGAGACCGGGACGGGGTGCTGCGGGCTAAGACAGAGATTTTTACCTCCATGCATCCTGCTGGGCAGATTTATCTCAACGGGGAGGATGATAAGCTGGCCGCAGTGACGGAGAGCGGGGAGAGGAAGATTACATTCTTTGGCGGTGACAGGGGCGATGTGCGGGCGGAAGATATCTGCGCCCTGGGACTGAAGGGCAGCAGGTTCACTTTGGTGTCAGACAGGGAGAGATTTGATGTGGAGGTACCGGTGCCGGGGCGGCACATGGTGCTCAATGCCCTGGCGGCGGCAGCGGTGGCTCTGGATGCGGGGATGTCCCCGGAGGAAATCCGGTCAGGCATTGGAAAGTTTCGTCCCATCGGCGGGCATAGCAGCATCTTGGAGACAGAGCGATTTACCATACTGGATGACTGCTATAATGCCAATCCGGTGTCTGTGAAGGCGGGGCTGGATGTGCTGCGGGACGCTCTGGGACGGAAGGTGGCCATTCTGGGGGATATGTTTGAACTGGGGGAAGAGGAGCGGCAGATGCATGGGGAGATTGGAAGTTATGCGGTGAGGGCGGGAGCGGACGTGCTTGTGTTCATTGGAAAATTATCCGAATATGCCTATGAGAGTGCCTTGGCAGCAGGAAGGAAGGGGCAGACGGAGATTTATTATTTTCCTGATTTGGAGGGGGCTTTGGAAGGGCTTCCGAAATTGCTTCGCCAAGGGGATACGATTCTGGTGAAGGCATCCCACGGCATGCACTTTGACAAGATTGTTGCGCGTCTGTAAGGAATGACATTGAACCGTGAATAGTAACAGCTCATCGCACATTCCTATTGCTTTTTCAAAAGATGGTTGCATCATGAAATAAAATATGATATAGTTATCATTAATGTTTTTCCTTTTCCCATAATATTTAGGAGAAGGAACAAATGAGAAAGGCGATGCACGTGCTGAGCAATATTCCAATGCGGATGCAATTTTGGATGTTGCTTTTTAGACGATTCCGATTCGGTCAGAGAGGGAGTGTCCCCGGCTGCAAGCACTCCTGCGTTCCCGGCTTCGTTGAATTTCCCACGGAAGGCCGCACCTTTGAAGGTTTTGCATGGTTTTAATTCAATCCCGCAGTTTGATGGGAGAGGATGATTTTTGCAAAATTGGGTAGAGGGTGACGTTATCGGACGTTAACCGGAATGGAGTGCTTATGTGAATGGGAGTTATTATGGATAGTAACGAACGGGCATGGAGGGGAGATTACTCTCCGGCTGTGCTTTTACATAGGAAACAGGGTGGTACCGCGGATTTTCCGTCCCTGGCAGAGATGCTGCGGGACGTTTTCACTATACGAAATAACTATGATTAACTTCCCACAGCGTCTGTGGGAGTTTTTTTGATTTGTCGAGGCTGAGGCTCTTGCGGAGCCAGAGCCTATGTCCAATGAAGAGGAAAGGAAGAGTGAGAATGAGAGAAAAATTAGCCAAGATTATGGAAGAAGCCATGGCGCAGATTGAGGAATCCGGCCAGCTGGACAAATTAAATGACATCCGGGTATCCTTCTTGGGAAAAAAGGGGGAACTGACTTCCGTACTAAAGTCTATGAAGGATGTGGCGCCGGAGGACAGACCGAAGGTGGGACAGATGGTGAATGAGGCTCGCCAGAAGATAGAGGGCAGGCTGGAGGAAAAGAAGGCGGCTTTTGAGCAGAAGATGATGGAGGAGAAGATTAAGAGCGAGACCATTGACGTGACGCTGCCGGGCAAGAGGGCGGTTCTTGGCCACAGGCATCCCAATACTTTGACGTTGAGGGAGGTAGAGGATATTTTCATCGGCATGGGATACGAGGTGGTGGAAGGCCCGGAAATCGAGCGGGATTATTATAACTTTGAGGCGCTGAATATTCCGGCAGATCATCCCGCAAAGGATGAGCAGGATACGTTTTACATTACCAAGGATATCCTTCTCCGTACCCAGACTTCCTCCGTGCAGGTACATGAGATGGAGAAGGGGAAACTTCCGATTCGCATGATCGCGCCGGGAAGGGTATTCCGTTCGGACGAGGTGGATGCCACCCATTCTCCCACCTTCCATCAAATCGAGGGCTTGGTCATTGACAAGAATATTACCTTTGCTGATTTGAAGGGAACCTTGCAGGAGTTTGCCGTCCGTCTTTTCGGCGAGGGAACCAAGGTGAAATTCCGTCCCCATCATTTCCAGTTCACAGAGCCTAGCGCAGAGATGGACGTGACCTGCTTTAAGTGTGGCGGAAAGGGATGCCGTTTCTGCAAGGGCTCTGGCTGGGTGGAAATTCTGGGCTGCGGCGTAGTGCATCCCCATGTGCTAGAGATGAGCGGCATCGACCCGGAGGAA
>CASGVX010000345.1 GCA_949346185.1 uncultured Lachnospiraceae bacterium | reverse complement strand
TTAAAACTGGTGAATGTCTCCTGCCGGTTCATCCCGATAACACCACCCGATGCCGCCAATGCTTTGATCATATCATCCGTCAAATTTCGCCCGTGAGGAGAGATTGCTCTTACATTGCTGTGAGATGCAATCACCGGATGCCCGTCCGCCAATTCAATCACATCCCAAAAGCCCTTATCATTCAGGTGAGATACGTCCAGGACGATTCCCAGCTCCTTCATTCGGGTAACCGCCTCTTTCCCTTTATCCGTCAATCCTCTCTCCTGATCTCCCGGCCATCCTGAGGCAAGGGCGTTTTCCTCATTCCAAGTCAGCATCATTGTCCGCACGGAAAACTCGTCATAGTAATAATTAATCCGGTCAATATCCTCCCCGATATGGGACAATCCCTCCAACCCCATCAGAACATTAATCTTTCCCGCCTTTGTTCCTCTTTCAAAATCCTCAAATCTTTTTACAATATTCAGGATATCAAATGCATCCAAAAGCTCCTGACGTACTGCGTTTTCAATCTGCCTGATTCGTTTCTCCGGATTTTTGTCATAGGGCGGATCGATCCACATTACGAAAGTTCCGCCAAACACGCCGCCTTTCTTAAACTTCGGCAGTTGATATTTTCGAAAAATATCCCTTTCGCCCATCTCGCTGTGCCAAAGCACATCATACCATATGTCCCCGTGTGCATCATAAAGATTCACGATCTCTTTCACCTCACTTTTTCACGCAATATATCTGCCACTTTTTCTGCTAGTTTCGCATGGCTTTCCACATCCATATGCATATAGTCGTACTGATTCATCCTTGCAAAAGACGCGGCATCCAGAAAATCACATCCATCTGCCTCTGCCCAAAGCTTAAATTCTTCTGCCAGCATCTCAGACTTTTTACTGCACGGCCCCATATCCCTGCCTATCGGATGAATATCGCTCCCCTCCTCAATCGGCGGGGGAGCGACAATAAGCACTGCGGGCTCATTTTTCCAAACGTCTGCCTGCTTTGCTGTCACAATAAGCCGCTGAAGGCCGTCTGCTATATTCTTCGGCAATGCACAAAATCTCGCCTTGCAGTCATTGCTTCCCAGCATTATGATCATATAGTCAAGAGGTTTATGGCTTGCAAGACATGGAATCAAATATTTAAGCCCATTCAGCCCGTCACGCAAAGGATCATCAAATACCGTCGTCCTTCCGCACAGCCCTTCTTCAATGATTGTCCACCCATCTCCAAGAATTGTCTGAAGCCGTCCTGTCCATCGGACATCCTCTGGAAAACGCTGTCCGTACACTTTTTCATTCATAGCATTAAATCCCCACGTATTGGAATCGCCATAACATAAAATTCTTCTTTTCATACAAACCTTCTTTTCCTGCATATTTACCCTTTAAAAACAATCTGCCGCCTCCCGGCTACAGCCCTAAAATGCTCCCTACAAGAAGTCCGAGGTATGTTCCCAGGACATAGCCCAGGGTTCCCACGAGTATGCTCGGCCCAACCAGTGATGTCCATCCTTTGGAAATCGCCATAGCTGCCGCTCCCGTAGGCCCGCTGATATTTGCAATCGATGCCACAATCGTATCTTCCAACGTAAACTTAAATATTTTTGCCGCCACAAAGCAAATAAGCATATGCACCAAAACAATAATCAATGCAAAGACAAGCAGCAGCGGGGAATTTTTCAAAACCATCGGAATGGATGCTGGGATTCCAATCGCAAAGAAGAACAGATAGATCATGTAGGTTCCCACTTCCTGCGTTCCGTTAATTTTGCTGAAGAACCCGTGGCCAAATGTGGCACAGCACATAGAAATAGTCGTAATCCACAGATACAGATTGCCAAGCAGCATATTAAGAATCGACAGAACTATATTATCAGTCGGAATAACTGCTGAAAACAGCCCGCTCACGACATTCGCCACCGCGACGATTGTAAATGATGCTGCAACAGAAAATGCAATATCCTTAAGTGAGATCTCTTTCCTTGACCAGTATGCCGCAACATCCGTCTCCTTTTCCGACTTATGAGTTTCATTTGCATTTGCCTCTATTGCATCCATATGAGGATGAACAAAATTCCTGCGGAAAAATCCAACTGACGGAACCAAAATCAACACAAAAATATAGATTGCCATCAACAGATTGTCTGCAACAGTCGCTGAAGAAACCATTGTTCCGGACACTTCGAAAGAATTGCTGAGCGCTACAAAATTCACGCCGCCGCCTACATAAGTGCCTGTGAATACACCTGCAAGAGCATCAAGCTCCGGGATAAAATTGCGAAGCGCAAAATATGCCGCAAGCGCACCCACGCAAGTTCCCACTGCCCCGATCAAAA
Source organism: uncultured Lachnospiraceae bacterium (assembly GCA_949346185.1). Classification (GTDB taxonomy): domain Bacteria; phylum Bacillota; class Clostridia; order Lachnospirales; family Lachnospiraceae; genus Butyribacter. The sequence continues at coordinate 356 of CASGVX010000345.1, read as the reverse complement.
ATATCGACAGCATGCGCCCCGCTTCTTTCCCAATCTTCCTCATATCACACTGTAAAAGCAGGAGCGGAATTGCAAACGGAACGATATACCCGTTAATCACATCCCATACTGATGCCTCCATCGGTATAATTCCAAAGTTAGATAATATAATTGCAAAGATCAGGGCAAGAACCGCCCCCGTCATTTTTGCAGCCCACGTATAACGCTGTTCCAGACAGATTGCCAGGCCTGCCCCCAACACAACTACCGCCCACAGTACCCATGTATTATCCGCCCCAATAAGCGGATTCTCAAGATTAAAAATCTGTCCCCACATATATTTCTCCTTTCAGTACTTTCCTTTTCTCTTTGTTCCT
>CASGVX010000344.1 GCA_949346185.1 uncultured Lachnospiraceae bacterium | reverse complement strand
TTGCATGATATCATAACACGCTACGCCCGGGTCAACCTATCCCCTAGGAAACAGACAGAAACTAGGGACTTGCTAAACCCCCCGGAATGCGGCTGGTACCAGCTCTATGCCTACCGCTTGGAACCCGGCTCCCCCATCGACGACTGGCATCTGTATATCCGAGAGAAGGACGACGAGGGCAATCCCTATCGCCTGGCCCTTCTGGAATTTAACCTCTCCTCCTACAGAGACCGGGAACTGGATGATGCTGCAAAAGAGAATATCAGAAATGTACTGGCCAATTTTCAGAAAACAGAGGCAAAGGTCATTCTCCGCTTTCTCTACGACTGGGACGGAAAGGGCATGGAGACTGAGCCAGAAACCATCTCCATCATCAAAAGACATATGGAACAGGCCAGCCAGGCATTCAATCCATTCCATAAAATCATTCACACCACCCAGGGCATCTTCGTGGGAAGCTGGGGGGAAATGCATACATCCAAGCATCTGGCAGTGGAGGATATGACGGATTTGCTCCTCCACTATGCCAGCGTGACGGAGGAATCCATCTATCTGGCAGTGCGCACCCCAAGCCATTACCGAAGCATCATGGAGGAAATGGAACAGAACGCCAGCCGCTATGAGAAATATGGCATCAGCCGGGAGCTGCTGGCCACCAGGCTGGGGCTGTTCAATGATGGCATGCTGGGCTCTATATCTGATGTGGGCACATACCACGAGGCAGATATTGCCGCCACCCGAAAAGAAGGAAAGGAAATCCGCAAAAAGGAAATTGCTTTTCAGAATGCCCTGTGCCTACAAGTTCCCAACGGGGGAGAATCGGTAAATGATAATCCCTACAATGATGGCAAGAAGGCGGTGGACGACCTGCGCGCCATGCGGGTATCCTATTTGAATCAGATTTATGACGAAAAGGTCATAAAAAAATGGAAGGATAGCACCTATGCAGGAAAGGACTCCCTGTATCGGGGCATGAGTACCTACGATTACATTTCCAGACATCTGGGCCCCCGCTTCGTGCTGCAGGACACCACTCTGCACTATAAGCCCTACCAGAAGGGAAATGCCCGGGGCTCGGTCACAATTAAAAATGTGGGATTCTCCAATCTGTACCACGAAAAAAAAGCCGACCTCTGCCTAGTCAGCAAAAAGACGGGAAAGAAGGCGTCCCTCTTTTCCACCACAGAAAAATCATCGGAATACCAGCCCTGCCGCTGGATGCCGGGAGAGACTGTCACCCTCCCCTTTGAAATCAATCCCTTCCAATATGAGCCCGGAGAATATATACTCCTATTCTCCCTCTCAGACCCGGAAAGCGGCGAATGCCTTCTGCTGGCCAACGATAGTTTCGATCAGGGACGAGGGGGATATCTGCTGGGAGATATCACCATTGAACACCATTGACGCAATAGTCTGCAACATCCAGACTATTGACGATTAATGGGAACTTATCTAAATTATCTTTCCCCAAGGACAGACGTCAAGAGTTTGTGCTTGCGCTTACGCTCTCTCAAAGGAGGACTTTTCCGGGAAAATCTCTTGGAAGGCTTGGCAGATTTCCCTCTTCGCTCCCTCAAAATCAATGGCAGTATTTGCATCGTTAATGCAAATGCTTCTCTTCTTCTGTCTGCGGATTGCGCGCACCAGTCTCTCATTATGGCTTCCCACATTGAAATACTCAAAATCTCTGGTAATATTCTTTGCCATAAACTCCCCGGATAGCTTCTGCCACTCCCGGAAGAGATATTGGTTTACATCTTCTTTCTGGCGAAAGCGATGGCAACTTGTCTGGCGCAAAAGTTCTTCCTCCAGTTCCCAGATTTTTTCAAAGGTACTCTTGCGGAGGGGAGAAGGTCCATGAACCGTATAGAATCCGGTAAAGAGCGGAAAGACCATCTCCAGAAGATTATACCCGAAATAGAGAAGGGGATAGCCCCATTTCCAATACTTGCCCGGCTGATTCCTCATATTTTGCCGCTTGTCAAAGTATTTGGAAAGCACCATGGCATTATTCAGAAATAGATAGGGCATCATGGGACTGGCGGTGTTAGCCACCACCGGCTGCAGCGCCAGCATATCGCAGGGTTTTCCCTGACGAAAAAAATCTTCAGGCTGGGCATCTCGAATCAGAAACATATCGTCATTAAAGTATACAAACTGCTCTGACAGGCCAGAAATGCGATGAATATTCACCTCGATAGCATTGCAGTTAAAGGTGGGCAGACATTCTTCAGGGATAAATTCCTCATGTCGGACAACGTGCAGCTTGGGATGCTGCTGCCACAGCCAGGCTGGCAAATGCCCCCATGTGACAAAATGGATTTTCCGAACCCAGGGTGCGAATTTCTCCACTCCCCGAAACCAGTATTTGAGATTATCCCAATCCCGGTACCTTTCCTCCCTGTCATCGGAGAACTGACTTCCCTCATAGCGGGACTTCTCCTCCCTCCAAGCAGGGTCGCCACCATCCACCCAGAGAATCACGAAATCAATCTCCGACACATTCGCTCCCATAATCCGCCTCCTCAAAATCACTTTGAATCTATTTTAACATGATTTCCCCATAAATCATAGACATGCTCGCCAGTACAACTAATAAATATTTCCATCCTTGCGAAGCAATATGGTCATACACAGTTACTATTCACAGACATTTCTAGAAAAAGAACAGAATCGTTGTGCTTGCACAT
>CASGVX010000343.1 GCA_949346185.1 uncultured Lachnospiraceae bacterium | reverse complement strand
CTACTTGGCATACGGTGGCCACCCGGGATGTGAAACTATTGAAGCGACAGCTGGACATCGTGAATGCCCTGCCAAAGGAATATGTATTTCTGAATTACCTGCGCTGCCATGATGATATTGGATGGGGGCTTGATTATGACACCCTTGCCACAGATGGGATGCTGGAGGTTTCCCATAAGAAATATCTGAATGATTATTTTCTTGGGACTGCCGGGAACAGCAATAGCCGGGGGGAACTTTACAATTACGACCCGGTTACTCAGGATGCCCGTTTCTGTGGCACGACGGCTTCCCTCTGCGGCGTGGAGAAGGCGGGATTCGAGGGGGACGAGGAGGGGATGGAGCGAGCCATTCGGCTGGACGTGATGCTCCATGCCTATATGTTTGCGCAGAGCGGCATTCCCATCCTGTACAGCGGCGATGAGATTGGCCAAGTGAATGACTATGGCTACAAGGAAGACAAGAACAAGCGGGAGGATTCCCGCTATCTCCACCGGGGAGCGATGCACTGGGAAAATGCGGGGAAAGTCAAGGATTCCCGCTCGGTGGAAGGACGAATCTATGGCGGGCTGCAGAGGCTGGAGAAACTGCGGAAGGCTCATCCTGCTTTCGCATCCCACGCCGATGCATGGACGGTAGAAACCCATGAGCGGGGAATCTTGTGCCTGGGACGCTGCCATGGCGGGGAAAAGATTCTGGGCATCTTTAATTTCAGCCAGGAAGCTGGTACGGCATGGATTGACGAGGGGGATGGGAAGTATGAGGATCTGCTTACGGGAGAAGAGCGGCAGGCGAAGGATGTGGAACTGCCCGGCTATGGTTTTTGCTGGCTGAAGCGGAAAAATGGTCATGATTTGCGGAAGAAGTGAAAAGAATCATGCCAAGAGGGGCGGGAAAGAGTACTTTTCATGGGCATAGAATAGTGAGGAATGGGAGAGATTATGACAATTCGCGAAATCGCATCATTAGCCGGCGTGTCCAGCGCGGCGGTTTCCAGATATTTTAATGATGGCTACGTGGGGCAGGAAAAGAGGGAGGCAATCAGGAAGGTGGTGGAGGATACCGGCTATCGCCCCTCTCTGCAGGCTCAGACGCTGCGGACGAAGAGGACGATGACCATCGGCGTCATTGTCCCAAAGATTGATTCCTATCCCGTAGGTCAGGTAGTGGCTGGAATCACCTCCGTGCTGGAGGAAAGGGGATATCGGCTGCTCTTGGCCGTGTCTGACCAGAAGCCTGAAAAGGAATTGGAATATCTGGGGGTACTTGGGGAAAAACAGGTGGACGGGGTGATTTTGCTTGCAACGCTGCTCTGTGCCAGGCTGAGAGAGAGGCTGAGGCAGATGCGTGTTCCGGTAGTTCTTGCGGGGCAGCGTTTGGAAGGATGCGGCTGCGTGTACCATGACGATTATCATGCCATGCATGCCATGACGGAATTGGTCTTGTCTAAGGGGCGTAAAAGCATTTGCTATATCGGCGTGACGAATCAGGACAGGGCAGTGGGGGCGGAGCGCATCCGAGGATTCAGGGATGCCATTGCCAAAGGGGGATTGCCATTGACGGAAGAGAATGTGGAGACAGGGGATTTCACCGTTGCGTCAGGATATCAGGGGATGGAGGCGCTGTATCGGAGGAATCCCAGAGTGGACGGGGTCGTCTGCGCCACAGACGAAATTGCGGTGGGAGCCATGGGATATCTCAGGGAACGGGGCAGAATCATCGGAAGGGACGTGCTGGTGACAGGACAGGGGGATTCTGTTCTGGCGGCCAACGTAACGCCTTCGCTGACAACGATTCGCTATTACTATGAAGACTGCGGCAGGGAGTCGGCGGATATGATATTGGAGCGAATTGAACAAGGCAGAAATTCCCTTGGGGAAGTTAGATTAGGCTTTGAGTTGGTGGAGCATGAATCCACGGGCAGATAAATTGGAGCAGGAAAAAGAATAAGAATAGACTGGAGGTAAGAAATGGGGATGGAATATGACGTGGTTGCTTTGGGGGAACTGTTGATTGATTTTACTGAGAGCGGAACGAGCGGGCAGGGAAATCCCGTGCTGGAGGCAAATCCCGGCGGCGCGCCCTGCAATGTGCTTGCCATGCTGAATCGGCTGGGACGCCGAACTGGCTTTCTTGGAAAAGTTGGCGAAGACCTGTTTGGAGAGCAGCTGGAGCAGGCACTGCGGGAAGTGGGAATCGGCACGGAGGGACTGGTGAAGGATGGAACCGTGCATACTACGCTGGCCTTTGTCCATACATTGCCGGGAGGGGATCGGGACTTTTCTTTCTATCGAAATCCCGGTGCGGATATGATGTTTGCAGAATCAGATTTGAATGTGGATATGCTGGAGCATTGCCGCATCTTTCATTTCGGCTCCCTGTCCATGACGGATGAGACGTGCCGCAGGGCTACCAGGAGGGCCGTCGCCATGGCAAAGGAGAATGGTGCGGTGATCTCTTTTGACCCGAATCTGCGGGAACCCTTGTGGGAAACCTTGGATGCGGCTAGGGAACAGATTGCCTATGGCTTTGGCCAGTGCGACATCTTAAAGATATCAGATAATGAAATCCAGTGGTTTACCGGGGAGGAGGATTATGACCAGGGGGCTGCCTATCTCCGGGAAAACTATGGAATCCCTTTGATTCTGGTATCTCTGGGGAGGGAGGGCAGCAGGGCGTATATGCATGGAATGAGAGT
>CASGVX010000342.1 GCA_949346185.1 uncultured Lachnospiraceae bacterium | reverse complement strand
CGTGAGAAGAGTGACACCGCAAAATCTGCCCCAAGCCCGCACATAAAGATATAGCCCACAAAAAGCAACTTATTATTATCGTATTCATTTGGCTGAAATACCACCAGTTCCGCCACAAACCAGATGAGAAGCAGAGGAGATGCGATTTGGAGCTCCCTCTTCTTCGCCAGAAAATAAGCCGGAACGTACAGGGCAAATGCCAGTCCGATATTTTTCAGGTAGAACCAGAGATATTGATCTCCCGTATTTGACCAGTTAAAATGCCCCCGGACAAATCCGTCCGCCCCCGCCTGGCCGAAAGTCCATAGAAAAAGCTGGGGAACTGCCAGCACGAGAACGATGGCCAGAAACATCCCCCACGTCCCCAAAAGCCCCTTCCATTCTCCAGACATCCATATCTTCACAATATGGAGGGCAATATATGCCCCCAGAAGTCCGATCCCCGCGCCCAGAAGGAGCAATCCATTTCTCTTTACCAGTTCCTCTTTCCGATTCACCCACTGCAGGATGCTGAATAGCAAAATCCCCGCCGGCAGGGCAGTCCGCAGCCAGATTCCTTTTCCAACGCCCTTTTCCCAGATCCCCTTGCAATCATAGAGAAGCCACATGGCGCACACCATGCCAAGGGCAAGGAAGGAATGGGTATGAATCATGGGCAGCGCCCCGGCAAAGATGCCGGCCAGGGCAAAGCACAGCCGACTCTTCCTTCTGACGGCACAGAGCAAAAGGGCCAGAAGCGGAAACAGGACTGCCCAGCCAAAGAGAGTTGCCCGCTGGGGAATCAGCATATTCACCAAAATCTGAGCCCACCGCATATTTTTATCCCCCAAGCTGGTGGGGGTAAAATAAAACTCTGTAAAATTCCTAGACAAGCTCTCCCCGCTGGTAAAATAGATAAACCCCAGCCCGCCATTTAAAAAAAACAGCACCCAGGCCACCAAGGCAGAGGAAGAACGCCCCAGCCAATATTTGATGAAACAGTAAAATCCTGCCATTGCCTGGCAAAGAGCCACCAGCATCGGAAAAATATATGCCGTCCGCAAGGAAGCCCCCCAGATATACAGGCTGGAACTGATGCTGTCGCATAAAAAGGGATAGGAAAGCTTGAAGCCGGGACAGATGGAATATTCCGGCGGGAAATCTTTCTGATTGGCGATGCTGGTGATAAATCCCAGATGCATGTTCATATCGCCGTAAGTCCCCTGTCCGGTATGCATGCTTCCATCGCTTTGCAAAGGTATGGTGTGGGTGGCAAGGCAGTAGGCAAAGAAAAGGAATGCGGGGGCCATCAGAAAAAGACAAGGATTCGCCTTTGCCAGACGAAGCCACGCTCCTTTCCTCCGATAGGGACATTCCTCCCCGCACTTTTCTGTCTTATACCACACCGCCAGACACAAAAGAATCTGGAGTGCCGCCCCTGACAGATGGGCCGCCAAGGTAAAGTCCAAGAAAAAAGCAAAGAGAATGGGAAACCACTGGAAGGCAAGAGTGCCTCCCACGCTTCCCAGCAGACAGCGGAACGCCATGCTAAATCTCTCTCCTGCTAGAATGCGGTTCATCATCCAGATTCCGGTCACCTGAAATAAGAGATAGCAGAATATTCCCATCAAATTTCCCAACATGTTTCCTTCAAACATCGCAGACCTCATTTCTAACATGCCCCGCCACTTTATGCGGCAGTACCATAAGTAAATGTGTAACAGCAAATTATTATTTTTCTATCTCCTGCTTCGCACTGCCAACAAAGTTCTCAGAACTTTTCCCAAAGGCCACAACCCCGCAGACCAGCATCAGCGGAACAAAGTTTGTAAAATACCGCCCGCTGGTCTCCCATAGCATTAAAAATGACAAAATGCCCAGGCAAGCCAGTCTGGGCGCCAGAATCTCCCAGTCTCCGCCATCCATTCCTTTCCGCAGACATTTCACTGCCCCCGCCAGCATGAAGAAATACACCATCAAGAGCATGCCCGTAGCAAAGTGCTGATAGGAAGAATACTTTTCCCCATCATAGAGAATGTACTTGTGCAGCCATGACGCTTTCTTCGGCGTATCATCCAGAAAGTCCGAGAGGGCGAAGGTGCCGTCACCAAAGCACACAAGGATTTTGTTCATAAAAAGCTGTGTCATCCCGCCAATCCCAAGATCATGTACCCGCTCCTTGATTTTGGAGAGACACGCCCCATTTCTCTCCTCCGGGGAAAATGATCTGGTATACTCATAATCTTCCGCATTGTAATATCCGCTGTTCTGCATTCCCATCATCACCCAGTGCAGGTAAGGCGTATTCAATTCCCGGCTCTGCTCCCGATCCAAATGCCCATGATACAGAACGGCATTCCGAATGCCAAATACGGCAACCGCTAGGAAAATACAGCACCCAGCCAAGAGGCACACCTTCTTCCAATGCAGGCAGAGCAGCCCGTCAATCAATACTGCCACCAGCATAATCAGTACCGTGAACTTTATCATCATCCCCAAGGTCAATGCTGCAGCCATGGCAGCGGCAAATACTACTCGCATTTTCCATGTCTGCTGCTCCTTGTAGTGTAAATACAGATAATAGAACAGGACTGGGAAAAGCAAGGAGAGGGAATCCGTATAAAAAGCGGCTCCCATGAAGGAAAAGGGGACGCAAAGCATGAAAAACACCAATGCCAAGACACCGCCCACGCTGCCCCGCAGTTTTTTGCAGATCAAGAATACTACCA
>CASGVX010000341.1 GCA_949346185.1 uncultured Lachnospiraceae bacterium | reverse complement strand
AGATTCTCTAGAAGCGTCATGGCGCCGCCGGAGAGTCTGGCCTCGGTGTAACGCATGGCCGCTGCGCCGTCTCCGTCGATGGAGCCAAAATTGCCGTGTCCATCCACTAGTGGCAGGGTGAGGGAGTAGTCCTCCGTCATATGTACCAGCGCATCATAAATCGAACTGTCTCCGTGGGGGTGGTACTTGCCCATGGTATCTCCCACGATGCGGGCGCTTTTGCGGTGGGGCTTGTCCGGGGCCAGACCCAGTTCCGTCATGGCGTACAGGATGCGCCGCTGTACAGGCTTTAATCCGTCCCGCACGTCTGGCAGAGCCCGGGAGATGATGACGCTCATAGCGTAATCCCGATAGGAATTTTTCATTTCATCTGCAAAATCTAACTGAATAATTGACTGTTCCATTGTATCCATAATCTATCTCCGTTCTTATATATCTAAGGTGGCAAATTTTGCCTCCTCCATGATGAATTGCCGCCTTGGCGGCACGTTGGTGCTCATCAGGGTGGTGGTGATGTCGTCCGCCTCCACCGTGTCGCTGATGGAGACCTGGGCCAGGATACGGGTTTCCGGGTTCAGCGTGGTCTCCCAGAGCTGCTCCGCATCCATCTCTCCCAATCCTTTGTACCGCTGAATGCCTAGGATTTTATTTTCCTTATTCTTGCGGAATTTTTCCAGTTCAAAATCATTGAAGATGTATTCTGACTGCCGCTTTTTCTTCTGGGCTGCCTTGTCGCTTTTCTTCCCAGCGGGGGTGGCCTTGCTTTTTTCAAAATCCACCTTATACAGCGGGGGCAGTCCCCGGTAGATTTTTCCCTCGTAGATTAGTTCCGGCATAAAGCGGTAGAAGAATGTCAGGAGCAGGGTGCTGATATGGGCGCCGTCCACGTCCGCATCTGTCAGGATTATGATTTTATCGTACCGCAGTTTCGTGATGTCAAATTCATCCCCGATGCCGCAGCCAAAAGAGGCAATCATAGACTTGATTTCGTTATTCTGCAAGATTTTTTCCAGAGACGCCTTCTCAACGTTGAGGATTTTTCCACGGAGGGGCAGCACGGCCTGGGTTTTACGATTTCTTGCCGTCTTTACCGTGCCGCCGGCGGAATCTCCCTCCACGATGTATACTTCGCACTCCTCCGGCTTCTTGGAGGTGCAGGAGGCCAGCTTGCTCTTGGTGTCCAAGTCATTCAGTTGCTTGAGCACCGCTGTCCTAGCCTTGTCGCTGGCTTTTCTGGCATTGTAGGATTTCAAGGAATTGTCCAGTATTTTCTTGAGGATTTCCACATTCTTGTCCAGATAGCGCTGGACTTCTGCGCTGAAAACGTCCTCCACCGCTGTCTTGGCATCGGTGTTGCCCAGTTTCGTCTTTGTCTGCCCCTCGAACTGAGGGTCGGGATGCTTGATGGAGATAATGGCAACCAAGCCATTGCGGATATCCTTTCCGTCAAAATTCTCATCCTTATCTTTCAGAACGCCCAGTTCCCTGGCGTAGGAATTCATCACTCTGGTCAGGGCTGTCTTGAAGCCTGTCACTAAGGTGCCTCCGTCCACCACGTTGATGCGGTTGCAGTAGGGATTGATTTGCTCTGAATAATTATTGGTGTACTGGAGTGCCACCTCCACCTCGATATCCCCGCTCTTCCCCTCGATGTAAATGGGTTCTTTGTGAAGGGTTGTGGCTTCTCGGTTAATGTATCTAACGAAACTCTGGATGCCCTGCTCCTCCAGATAGGTGGTCTCCTCCCCGTCAATTTCATTCTTATAATTCAGTTTTAGATTTTTATTTAGAAAGGCAATTTCCTTTAATTTCTTCTTGATGACGTCCGGCTTAAATGTGGTGGTCTCGAATATCTCTCCGTCGGGGTAGAAGGTGACTTTCGTGCCGGTATTGCCCTTGGCGCATTTGCCCACCACTGGGAGCATGCCCTTCTCCAGTCTTACCACGGGCTTGCCGCCGTCAGCGTATTCATCCCGGTAGATTAGTCCGCCGCTCTTTACCTCCACGGTCATCTTGGTGGACAGGGCATTTACCACGGAGGAGCCCACGCCGTGCAGGCCGCCGGAGACTTTGTAGGCGCTGCCCGCAAATTTCCCTCCCGCATGGAGGATGGTGTAGACCACCCGAACGGTGGGGATTTTCTTGGTGGGGTGCAGATCCACCGGCACCCCCCGGCCGTTGTCCTCCACGCAGATTCCCCCGTCCCGCTGCAGCGTGAGGTTGATTTCATTGCAGAATCCTGCCAAATGCTCGTCGATGCTATTGTCAAGAATCTCCCAGATCAAATGGTGAAGCCCCCGGCTCCCGGTGGAGCCGATATACATGCCGGGACGCTTCCTCACGGCCTCCAGCCCCTCTAATATCACGATGTCTTTTCCAGAATACTCGCTCATGTTAGCACTCCTCTTATTTTAATTTTCATATCCCAAACTTCATTTTCGCTGTACTAGTGTACTGTATCATTGATATTCAGCAAAACTCCTTGTATATTTGTGATATCGGACTTCGTTGGTCTCAATCGACGATGCCACCGCATCGCCTCATTCGACCGCCTTGTCGATACCAAAATATCCTATGGAGTTTTATCAGATATCAATGATACAGTACACTAGTATAGCACAAAGAAAAAGTGGTATGCAAATAGAAATTGCTGTGAATAGTAACCTGTGAGTTGCTATTGGCAAGAACTACAATGTTATAATTTGACATATTATACGCCATGT
>CASGVX010000340.1 GCA_949346185.1 uncultured Lachnospiraceae bacterium | reverse complement strand
AGAAAATTATCCGATATGTATAGAAAGATTGTTATTCATAGGTAGCGGCTGGTGTCGGAAAGCGGAGGGAGGATGCGTATGATATTTTCAGTGGGCGCAATGGAGCGGAAGGCTCCGGAAAATATGGGTGAGAAATCGAATGGGGAAATCTGGCGGGAGGCCATCGCCATGATGGAGGAAGCCTTGGTGAAGGTGCCGGAGGAGAAGCGGGCGGATTATGAGCAAAAGATTCGCCAGAAGCTGCAGGCGGGGAAGAAGCTGAGCGGAGAGGAACTCAATTATCTGCGGGTGTACCAGCCGGAACTTTACTGCTCTGCCCTGCGGGTGGAGAATGCTAGGAAGGTTCTGCGCACGAAGCTGCAGAACTGCAAATCCAAAGAGGAAGTGGACAATGTGGTGTCTGTGCAGACCGAAGCCCTAAGGGCGATGGAAGGAGGCTCGGACAAGGAGTATATGGCGGCCATGGTGCGTCATGAGGTGGATACCTTTAAAAAGAGCAGGGCCTATGCCAGATTGCCTCAGAGCATCGAGGAGGGGAAGAAAAGGAAGAAGACGCCCACATCCGAGAGGGAAATCTGGAAAGACGGGGAAAAGGGAATGATGTCCTCAAATAAGATGGCGGTGCTGGGTCAGATGCAGGTGCAATGCGAGAAGATCAGCCAGATGGCGGCATCTTTTGTGGCCTAGCCGGGGATGCGTGGTTCGTCGTGCTGGGATTGCGAGGTTTGCAAGGCAATTGATAACATCAGTTGGGGTGCAGAAGACCATTTGCCCCCACACATTATATGAGAGTGGCGAGGTTGGCAGCGGTATGGAGCATTCGGAAGAAGCGAGGGATATTCCCTTTTCTGTAGTAATTCCCATATATCAGGTGGAAGACTGTCTGGAAAGGTGCGTGGAGAGCGTGCTGGGGCAGACGTTTGAAGATTTTGAGGTGATTCTGGTGGACGATGGGTCGCCGGATGGCTGCCCTGCTCTCTGTGACCGCTATGGGCAGAGGGACGGCCGGGTGCGGGTGCTGCACAAAGAAAATGGCGGCCTTGTCAGTGCTAGGAATGCGGGAATCAAGGCTGCCCGGGGAAAGTATATCTGCTATGTGGACGGGGACGACTGGGTGAGCGAGCATCTGCTGGAAACCATGTACCGTGTATTGGCAGAGCAGGGAGAGCCGGACATGGTGGTCTACCGTGCCGTATACCAGTATGACACCGGACAGGAGGATATTCCCTGTCATGTGGAGAGTGGATTCTATGACAAGGAACGGCTGGAAAGAGAGATTTACCCTTATATGATTTATGATGCCGGGCTGCCCTTTTTTACTGGGAAAGTATTTCCGGCGGCTTGGAATAAGATTTATCGGAGGGAGTGCTTATTGGAGCACTATTGCAGGGATGAAAGGATTGGCTTGGCGGAGGATAATGCCTTTGTCTTCGAGTGTCTTTATTTTGCGGATTCAGTATATTTCTCCGAAGAAAAACTGTACTATTACAACCGATGCAATGAGGGCTCCATGATTAGCTGCTACAATGAGAGATATTTGGAAAAGAGCCAGCTGGTCTGTGGATATCTGCGAGAGCGGCTTGGAGGAAGACGGTCCTATCTGGACAGGCAGATTCAGGTATTTCAGGTGGCATGGCTGATGATGGGGGTATTCCATGAGGTGCGTTTTGGATCCAGTGGCAGAATTGCCGCGAGGCGCATTCGGGAAAAGATTGGAAAGAGCCAGCTGCTTCGGGAGTGTTCCTTCGCATTCCTGCCCTTGGCGCCGAAGGTGTATCTGCTCCTGTTGAAAATGCATTGCTACCGCTTGGTATGGCTGGTCTCCCGGCTTCGGGTGAAGGGCGAAAGGTAGGCATGTCTGGAAATGTGAGAGAAATGAGGAAGTGCGATGATTGGTGTGTCCGTGATAGTTCCAGTGTTTAACGCAAAGGAGTATCTTTCCATTTGCGTGGAAAGCATTTTGTCCCAGAAGTACGATGATTGGGAATTGCTGCTGGTGGATAATGGCTCTACGGATGGCAGCCTGGAACTGTGCCGGCGCTATGGGGAGAAACATGGCCGGGTGCGGCTGCTGCGCCAGAGGGAGGGCGGGGCATCCGAGGCCAGAAATGTGGGAATGCAGGCGGCCGTTGGAACATACATTGTATTCGTGGATGCGGACGATTACCTTCCGGATCCCCAGGTATTGGGGGCGATGGTTCGGGGGATGGAGGAGGCATCCGCGGATATTCTGGTGGGAAATTATCAGAGGCTGTGGAAGGGGAATCTGCTCCCGGCAAAAAGCCACGCTTCCTTTCGGGAGGCGGATCGGGAGAGTGCGGCGTTTCGCTTTCAGGGCTTTTTTTCCGTGGGGGTGCTTTCTTACGTCTGGTGCAAGATGTACCGCCGCTCCTTTCTGGAAAGCCATTCTGTCACCTTTGGGGCGTATGATTATGCGGAGGATAAAATGTTCAATTTTGCCTGCTATATTCATGGGGCCAGGTATGCATTTTTGGAAAGGGATGTCTATGTGTACAGGAAAAATGACGATTCCATCTCCCATTCCTATCGGGAGGATTCCGTGGGGTGCTGGATGAGCATTGCCCAGAATTTGCAGCGGCTTTTGGAGCGGGAAAATCTGGTGGGAGAGTACGGTGGCCTTGTGGCGAACACGATTTTTTTTGCTGTCTTTTTTGATGGGAAGATGGAGTATGTCCAAAATCCTGCCCCAAACACAGGAATTAAATTTC
>CASGVX010000339.1 GCA_949346185.1 uncultured Lachnospiraceae bacterium | reverse complement strand
AAAATCCGGGAGGGACGGCAAACCCCGGCGGAACAGAAAATCCGGGAGGGACGGCAAACCCCGGCGGAACAGAAAATCCGGGAGGGACGGCGAATCCTGGTGGAACGACAGAACCGGGTGGATCTACCGAGACGTCAGCGCCTACGAAAAGACCCAGACCCACTATGGTGCCAGAGGTGACGCCTAATCCGAATGCGGAGACTCTGACATGGACTGGGTCTCTCATTAAGACACAGTGGACGCCGGACGGAAATGTCGAGGGAACGTTCCGCACGGATAATTGTTCTTCTGGACTGACGGTAGCCAATGATGGAGGTGGCTGGAATTTCAGCATTGCCTGTGCTGATTGGAGCCAGTATAATTTTCCGCAGTTAAAGTGCTATAGAGCCGATGGGGATGCTACCACGGGCACTCTCCAGGTTTGGTATGGCGATGACAAGGATGCAGAAAATACAGAGACCTATCCCTTTGGCGAGTGGAATGCAAAAGGCATTTCCCTTGATAAGGAAAGGGTTGCCAATAAGGTAATCATAGCCAACGAAAGTCCTATTGGAAAAATCGAAATCTGCGAGGGCGAGGCACCAGTCAAGTCCGAAACGGACATTGGAAGCAATGACTTCTCTAAGACTGCGCTGGAGTTTTCCAAGGAATTGAAGATAGGATGGAATCTGGGAAACACCTTGGATAGCATTATGAATAATGGGCAATTTGTGGATGGAAATGCGGGACTGGCAGCGGAGACGGCCTGGGGATGTCCCAAGGCTACGGAGGGACTGATTAAGGCAGTAAAAGAAGCGGGCTTTAATACCGTTCGTCTGCCTGTCACTTGGACGAACCACACAGACCCGAACAACGACTACAAGATTGATGAAGTTTGGATGGATCGAGTGGAGGAAGTGGTGCAGTATTGTACCGGGAATGGAATGCATGTGATCTTGAATGTGCACCATGATGGGAATGACAACCCGGACGGCAGCAATTCTTGGCTTACGCCAGAACCGACGGATGAGACCGCCAAGGCAGAGATGAAAGCTCGTTACCAGAAAATATGGTCGCAGATTGCCACTCGTTTCAAAGACTATTCTAATCTGGTGTTATTCTCATCCATGAATGAGTTCCATCATGGACATGATGCGCCTACCAAGGATTACTGTAAGTTGCAGAATGAACTGCATCAGATCTTTGTAGATACGGTGCGGGCTACAGGCGGAAACAATGCCTATCGGTATCTGGTGCTTCCTGGGTATAATACGAATATCGATCATGCGATATCAGGCTTAGTCATGCCGAATGATATCGTGGACGACCAGTTGATGGTGGAAGTGCATTATTACGATCCATATACTTTTGCGGCAGACGGAAATGAGACGGATCAGTGGGGATCAGATTTTGGCGGTGCCACTGCAGTGGACAAGTGGGGGCAGGAAAAATATCTGATTGACCAGTTGAAAAAGATGAAGACTAGTTTTGTGGATAAAGGCATTCCGGTGCTTATTGGAGAGTTTGGCGCACCTGCCAAGAAAGACCCAGCCAATGAGAAATACCGCACCTACTACCTCCAGTATGTTGTGAAATATGCTGTAGAATATGGGTTAGTACCAGTATTCTGGGATAATGGAACCAGTTACAAACTATTTGACAGAAATACTTATGAGGTGGCAAACACCGATATTGTTAATGGAATGATGGCTGCCTTGGAGCCGGGATACACCATCCCCCTCCCTAAATAAATATATTTGGTTAAAGTGAAAGCAGCGCTTGGCTTTCGCAAAGAAAAATTTGAAGCATCACAGCAATAGTTTGAGTAACATAAACCGCCTGTTCTGGCCGGAAATAAACCTTCAATAGGAGGAAGCTTCCGGCGGAACGGGCGGTTTTTGTTTTTACTAAAGAGAACAAGAGAAATTCTGTAGTGAATGGTGGTGCGGAATCAGATTGAGGTGCTCGGAAATGATTGGAATCGACGTTATAATATACATGGTCAATATCAGGGAATGCTCTCTACCATAGGCAGTTGATATTTATCAATCAATTCCTGACAAACCTGATATCCGTAGTCGTTGGTAATCTCCTCCGGAGTGTGGGCGTCAATTCCCACAATGCAGCTATTCCCCACATCCTTCACGATGCGCAGGAACTTGTCGGAGGGGTAATGCCTTCCCTGATATGCCCCCAGCATATTGATTTCCACCGGGATATCCTTCTCTTTCAGATATCGGCAGAGGCGGGTCATGTGCTTTCGGTAAATCGCGTCGGGTCCGGTGAAATTCAGCACGTCCGGATGGGCCAGATACAGGTATTTGCCCGTATTCATGCCCTCGATTACTAGATTCACATAGTCTTTTAGGAATTTTTCATCGCTGCTGGGAGAGCCAGTATAGGTGCTATTCGGTTCTGTTCCTAGGAAATGCTGCCCCAGAATCATGTAGTCCAAGGGATAGTCTGCCAAGAGCCGATCCTGACCTTCCATCAGTTCTGGGACATATTCCGCCTCAAAGCCGATCAGGATATCAATGTCCTTTGCATATTCTTTCCGCAGGCTCTCTAAGGAGGAGAAATAGTTTTCCACCTGGTCGGGGCGCATGCGGATTCCAGAGACATAGCCGCCGGGAAAAACCCAGGGGCAGTGGTCGGAGAATCCCAGAATATGAATGCCCATCCGAATGGCGGCCTCCACATATTCCCGATCCTCTCCCTGGGCATGCTGACAGCGGATTGTGTGGGTATGGTAAT
>CASGVX010000338.1 GCA_949346185.1 uncultured Lachnospiraceae bacterium | reverse complement strand
GGAACACGTCATTCTTGGTCATGGCAAGAATGCTGCCAAACATATAGCTGCTCACATCCATGGTCATTCCCGTAGTCAAGGATGTAACGCTCACACCGATTGCCAGTGCAGAGGCCGATACGGCGGCAATAGCAGCGTCAGACTTCATCAATCCCCGCTCCGTCATGCGCAGCAGCAGGAAAGCCGCCAGCACCACCACCGGAATGGACACCCGCAGCGGAGCCACATTGCAAGCCAGAGCAATGCACAACGCTCCATAAGAGACATGGGATAGCCCGTCCCCGATCATGGAGTATTGCTTCAGCACCAAGCTCACGCCCAGAAGGGCTGCACAGAGGGACACTAGGATTCCCACGATAAACGCCCGCAGGATAAATGGATATTGAAACATTTCAATAAAAATACTCATCTCTTCCTCATTTCCGCAGGAAAATATTATGATTCCCCGCTACATCATCTAAATCTTCCTTCCGCATATTAACGAAACATCTTTGCCAGCTCCGACTCCCGATATTCCGAAATCCTGCCATAGAAGTAACTGCCATCATTCAAATGCAGTATCCTGTCCGCCTCCTTGACAGCCATTTTCAAATCATGGGTGACCATGACAATGGCCATCCCCTCCTTGTGAAGCCTGCGAAGGCTCTCATATAAGATGGCAGATGCCATGGGATCCAGTCCCGTCACCGGCTCGTCCAGCACCAGAATATCTTTGGCAGCGCACAGAGCCCTAGCCAAAAGCACCCGCTGCTGCTGCCCGCCGGACAAATGGCCGTAACAATCCCTTCTAAGCCCCTCGATTCCCAGCTTCTTCATGTTATTCAAAGCCTTCTCTTTCTGGGTGCGGGAATAAAAGGGAAACCTGCCTGCCCCATTCAAAAAGCCCGACATCACCACCTCCATCACGCTGGCGGGAAAGTTCCTCTGAGCCTGGGTCTGCTGGGGCAGATATCCCACCGCCCCGGAGCGAATATTCTTCCCCAGATCCACGCTCCCCGACACCGGCTTCATAAGCCCCAGAACAGTCTTAAGCAGGGTACTCTTCCCAGATCCATTCTCCCCCACCACGCACACATATTCTCCGGGACGCACCTGAAAATCAAAATGCCTTATCAACGCACTCCCATCATACCCCAGACTCGCATCCTTGCAGGAAATCAAATAATCTTCCATAAAAAACCCATACCTTTCCATCGTCTGCAGCCACCTCGCCGCAAGCACAATATTCACCATGGGAACAACCTTCCCAGCCCAGTTCCATATTCCCTCATGCAAAGCAACCTGCAGCTCTATCCATGGGATTGGATTCGCCGATATAAATCCACGCTCCCCACCCGATGAACCAGTTCAAAATTCTCCAAAAAAGCATCCTCAGAGGCCATGGCATAACTCTGCCGCTCGCTATTTCCCACATACACATACCTCACCCCATACTTATCAAACAGATCCATATTCCCGGGATTGGCATACATAGCAAATACATCCCGCTCTCTGGCAGAAAAATCCAATCCCTGATATTGAAGGAAAGAGGAGGAGCCGCAGACGATATTCCTTCCGGTAAGGGAAGCCACCCCGTTATTGTACCGGGTATCTGTAAGAATCACATCTTCCGGCTCCGTATTTTCCTCAATATATTTACACATTCTCACCTCATCACTACTGTACAGCTGATAATCAGAAACCATTTCCCTTCCCATGGACAGCACCGCTGAAATACCGCTGACAAAGAGAATCACTGCCACGAGAAGCACATTGCCCCTTCTTCCCCTCTTCTTATGGCAGATCTCTATCACGTAATCTGACACAAACATGCAGAGGAATAGATAGGCAATGCAGAGCAATTTATCGTTATCATGCTCATTGGGCTGGAAGACCACCAATTCTGCCAAACTCCATAGAAGAAATGCCGGCGCCACCTTTGCATAATTCCGACTGCGGGTAAATATCAGTGCCACGATGCCAAGCAGCCATACAATCCCCATGTTCTTCAGATAAAATATCAGGTAGGTGTCTGAAATATTCCCCCAATTAAAATGCCCTCCCAGCTGTCCCACCTCCTGAATTTGGGAGAATGTCCAGAAAATCATCTGGGGCAGGCCTGAAATGACAACGATTCCCAAGAGAAGCCCCCAGCTTACCACCAAGCTATCCCTCCCCCTGCCCCTCCATCCCCGGAAGGCAAGCACGCCGCAAGTGGCAGCCACTGCCACCACCACCGCCAGCCCCAGTGCCAGATAGCAAACCTCCGGCACACTGACCTGACGGCGAAGCAGATCCAGCGTACACATAGTGAAAAAGAACAAAAAGAGAACCCAGAGTTCAATCTTCGATACTTTGTTTCGCCAGGCAGGATTCACCTCCGTGCGCAGGGAATAAATGAGCCACATGGCACAGATGCATCCCAATGCCAGAAAGGAATGGGTATGGATCATAGGAAGACACCCCCCTAGAATCCCTGCCAGCACAAAGTATCCCCGCCTCTCCCGCTGGATTCCTTGATATAATAAGTAGATGGCCGCAATCAGCACCGACCATCCCAGAAGGACAGCCCTCTGGGGCAGCATCAGATCCACTAAAATATTATTCCACCGAATATTTTTATCCAGAAGATTGGTGGGCGTCTGATAAAATTCCGTAAACATCCGGGTAAATACCCGGGAATCCCCAGTGACTCCCTGCAGAAAATAGACAATGCCAAAACCTCCGTTAAAGAAGAAAAACGCCCAGGCTAGCAT
>CASGVX010000337.1 GCA_949346185.1 uncultured Lachnospiraceae bacterium | reverse complement strand
TGGCTGGGATACCTGAGGGGCAGAAACGCTTCGTCGCCATCAAGCTTTTGGAGAGAGACGATCAGATTTCCTCCCAGATAGAGCATCTTCCTGATGTGTCTGGGGAGATTGGGCAGCTGGAGGAGAGATATGATGACGATACGGAGAGCATTATCACGAATGAGAGGTATACATATATTTCTTCTATCATTCATAAATGCGTGAAGAAGGGGGCAGAGAAGGCGGAGACAGTCTCGGATCGGATTGACAGGATCGTGACGAACCGCATCTTGGCACTGCCTATCTTTGCGGCGGTGATGTGGCTGGTGTATTATATATCCGTATCCACGGTGGGTGGCTTGGCCACCGACTGGATGAATGATGGGGTGATGGGGGATGACGGATGGTATTTCCTTCATATCCCTGCCCTGCATATTCCGGGAATCCATGATGCCGTGGGCAGGGGGTTGGACGCCATTGGCTGTGCCGGCTGGCTGGCGGGGCTGATCAATGACGGCATTGTGGCCGGAGTGGGCGCAGTGCTGGGATTCGTGCCCCAGATATTGATTCTCTTTATCTTTCTGGCGTTGCTGGAGAGTTGTGGCTATATGGCCAGGGTGGCATTTATCATGGATCGGATTTTCCGCAAATTCGGCCTGTCGGGAAAGAGCTTTATTCCCATGCTGATTGGCAATGGCTGCGGTGTTCCCGGCATTATGGCTTCCAGAACGATTGAGAGCGACAGGGATCGGAAGATGACCATTATGACTACTACATTCGTGCCTTGCTCGGCGAAACTGCCTATTATTGGATTGATTGCGGGGGCGTTTTTCGGAAATAGCGGATGGGTGGCTACCAGCGCATATTTCGTGGGCATCGGGGCGATTATTTGCTCTGGCATCATACTGAAGAAGACGAGGATGTTTGCGGGAGATCCGGCACCCTTTGTGATGGAACTGCCGGAATACCATGTGCCCACGGCGGGAAACGTGCTGCGCAGCATGTGGGAGAGGGGCTGGTCTTTTATCAAGAAGGCGGGAACAATTATTCTCCTCTCTACCATTGTCATCTGGTTTGCTTCTAATTTCGGCTGGATTGACGGGAGATTCGGCCTCTTGGAGGAGGAACAGATGGATGCCAGCGTTCTGGCTCTGTTTGGCAAGGGCATTGCTTGGATTTTCGCACCTCTCGGGTGGGGCAAGTGGAAAATGGCGGTGGCTGCCATTACTGGTCTGGTGGCAAAGGAAAATGTGGTTGGAACCTTCGGGATTCTCTTCAACCATATGTCGGATGCGGAGAATGGAAGCAGGGAATTGTGGTCGGCTCTGAGAGCCTATATTCCAGTGGCTCCGGCAGTGGCGGCATATTCCTTCATGATTTTTAATTTGCTATGCGCTCCTTGCTTTGCGGCCATGGGCGCCATCAAGAGGGAGATGAACAATGTGAAATGGTTCTGGTTTGCCATTGGCTATCAGACAGTTCTTGCCTATCTGGTGTCCCTGTGCGTGTTCCAGATTGGCTCCTTCATCGCCACGGGAGCCTTTGGGGTTTGGACGGCGATTGCATTCCTGCTTGTGTTGGGATTTCTGTATCTCCTGTTCCGCCCCGGAAGGGAGAGGAAGAGTCTGGGTGTGAAAATCAAGGACGTGGCCTCCGGCGGCATGGCTGGGAGCATGTAAAGGAAGTTATAGGTTTGTGCCCTAGGGCGCAGGAGGGGAGGTATTTATGAATCCAGCAACAGCGATTGTGGGGATTGTGCTGATTGTCCTCGTGGCAGTGGTGATAAGGAGCATGATCAGGGATAAGAAGAATGGAAAGAATCTGCAGTGCGGCGGCGACTGCAGCAAGTGCAGAGGTCGCTGCGGCTGATTGCGCTTATGAAATCATAGAGATGGAAGAAGATAAAATGGGAGGGGCTCGTGTGAAGAATGCTGCACGGGCTTCTCTTTTTTTGCTTATAAGAAAGTTTGCTATAAATAATTATTAAATTAAAAGTAAAAACTTTTGAAATAACAGTTGACATTTAAAAAATTCTCTAATATAATGGGGTTAGTAATAGTTGAAATAACATTTTCTCTTTTGAAACAACAGTTTCTGTTTGCGGATTTTTGCGGAAATGTTATTGCAAAAGCAGGTAAGCCGAATTATAATTTAGAGAGGAGAATTATTATGAAAGCAAGAGGAGTAAGGCTGCACGCAGCAAATGATTTGAGGCTGGAGGAATTTGAACTGCCGGAGATTACGGAGGATGAGATTCTGGTGAAGGTGGTGTCGGACAGCATCTGCATGTCCACGTACAAATGCGCAATTCTTGGCACGGAGCACAAGAGGGTTCATGATGACGTGGCAGAGCACCCGGCGATTATGGGGCATGAGTTTGCGGGAGATATCGTGAAGGTGGGTAAGAACCATCAGGATAAGTTCCAGCCCGGCATGAAGTTTACGCTGCAGCCAGCGCTGAATTATAAGGGGACGATGTGGAGCCCCGGGTATTCCTATGAGTTTTTCGGCGGGGATGCTACCTACTGCATCATTCCCTCGGAGGTGATGGAACTGGGATGCCTTCTGGAATACAAGGGGCGGGCTTATTACGAGGCATCTCTGGCAGAGCCCATGTCATGCAGCATCGGAGCCTTTAATGCGGCGTATCACACTCAGATGGGGGTGTATGAGCATCAGATGGGAATCCGGGAGAATGGCAAGCTGGCGATTATGGCGGGAGCGGGCCCTATGGGGCTGGGCGCTCTGACTTATGCACT
>CASGVX010000336.1 GCA_949346185.1 uncultured Lachnospiraceae bacterium | reverse complement strand
TGCAATGTCCAAAAAACATGGCATTTTT
The DNA here is from genome assembly GCA_949346185.1 of uncultured Lachnospiraceae bacterium. Classification (GTDB taxonomy): domain Bacteria; phylum Bacillota; class Clostridia; order Lachnospirales; family Lachnospiraceae; genus Butyribacter. The sequence continues at coordinate 2,729 of CASGVX010000336.1, read as the reverse complement.
CATGATATTACTTCGGCGGCTAAATATCGTAATTTTATGCTTCGCAAAATCTTGTGATATGTATCTTCCGAAGCAATACAACGGAATTGAAAATATTCAGAAAAGGAGTTGCTATAAACATGGTGGTAGATTTACAGGAGAGCCGAAAGAAAATAGACGATATTGACAGAGAAATCGTTGCCCTTTTTCAGAAAAGAATGGATGTGGCAGCAGATGTGGCGGCTTATAAGAGAAGTACCGGAAAAAAAGTGTTTGATGCCAAGCGGGAGGAGGAAAAAATTGCCACCCTCAAGGAAATGGCAGAAGACGAATTTTATAAAATAGGCGTAGAGGAACTCTTTCGCCAGATTATGTCCATCAGCAGAAAATACCAGTACCAGCAGCTGGGGCCAGTGGTGAACGAGATTCCCTTCCTTCAGGTAGAGAGGCTGGATGTGAACGAAGATACGCGGGTAGTCTGCTTTGGCGAACATGGCGCCTTTACAGAACAGGCAATGGAGGAAATTTTCGGGAAAAAGATTACCGCTTTTAACAAACAGTCCTTCCGGGAAGTAATGGAAGCCGTTGCCAATGGAGATGCCCTTTTCGGCGTTCTGCCCATTGAAAATTCCACCACCGGAGCCGTGAGCGGAATCAATGAGCTGCTCATGGAATATGACGTGACAATCATTGCAGAGCATTTTATCAAAGTGGAGCAATCCCTTCTGGGACTTCCAGATGCAAAAATAGAAGACCTGCACACAATATACTCCCACGCCCAGGGACTAATGCAGTGTTCAAAATTTCTGGAAAGTCAAAAGGGAATTGCCACAAAGACATACGCCAGCACCGCCGGCGCTGCGAAAAAAGTAAAAGATGAGGGGGATACCACCCAGGCTGCCATCGCCAGCAAACGGGCGGCAGAGACTTTTGGCCTGCATGTCCTCAGGGAAAATATCAACAACGAAGACAATAATTATACCCGCTTTATTGTCATTACCAACCAGAAAATATTCTTATCCGATGCCAATAAGCTAAGCCTATGCTTTGAAGTAAAGCATGAGGCGGGTTCATTGTACCATTTCCTATCGAATTTTTATTATAACGATTTGAACCTGACAAAGATCGAATCCTGCCCCATCGAAAACAAAAACTGGGAATACCGCTTTTTTGTGGATGTGGAGGGAAACGTCAACTCGCCGGGCGTAGGAAACGCCTTGGCCAGCATGAGAGAGTATGCAAATAACGTGACTGTGCTGGGAAATGTTGCAGAACGATGATTTCTAGGAGGAACCCAATGAAAAAAGGACAACTATGTGAAGGTATCATTGAGCGGGTGGATTTTCCAAATAAGGCTGTGATTCCAGTGGAGGAAGTGACAGAACAAGGCGAAAAAAACATTCATTACGCCATCGTAAAAGGGGGTATACCCGGACAGAAAATCTCCTTTTCCATCAAAAAGGCCAGAAAGGAAAAATGCCAGGGAAGATTGCGGGAAGTACTGGAAAAATCTCCTCTGGAAACAGAGAGTCCCCCATGCCCGAAGTACGGCATCTGCGGCGGGTGCAATTACCAAAGCCTTCCCTACGAGGAACAATTGGCATTAAAAAAAGAACAGGTTTTGAGACTGATCAACGCAGTGTACAAAGAGCCATTCTCCAACATGAACGCAGGCACAGATGATGCAGACGATAGAACGCCTTACATTTATGACGGAATCTTTAGCAGCCCAGATATTTTTAGATACCGCAATAAAATGGAATTTTCCTTTGGGGACGAGGTGAAAGACGGCCCTCTCACTCTGGGGTTGCACAAGAAAAGCAGCTTCCACGATATTTTAGATGCCGATTGCTGCAAAATTGTACACGAAGATTTCACGAAAATACTCTCCTGCGTGAGGAATTACTGTCAAAAGCACCAGATTCCCCATTACAAGAAGAACACCCATCAGGGCGTGCTGCGCCATCTCCTGATACGCCGAGCCTCTTCCACCGGGGAGGTGCTGGCGGCATTGGTAGTCTCCTCCCAGCAGGAAATTGACTGGATACCCCTCTCCCATCTCCTTCAGACATTGCCTCTGGAGGGAGAACTTACCGGATTCCTTCTGATTACCAACGACAGCCTGGGAGATGTGGTGCAGAGCGACAGGACAGAAATCCTGTACGGAAAAGATTGGTTTACGGAGGAGATTTTAGGACTGAAATTCCGGGTTTCCGCATTTTCCTTTTTCCAGACAAATACCCATGGCGCAGAAGTCTTATACAGCCAGGCCAGAAAATATATTTCCCATTTGCAAGATAAAGTCGTCTTCGACCTCTACAGCGGCACGGGAACTATCGCCCAGCTCATCGCTCCCGTGGCAAAGAAAGTGATCGGCGTGGAAATCGTGGAGGAGGCGGTGGAGGCCGCTAGAGAAAACGCTGCCCTCAATAAACTTTCCAACTGCGAATTTATCGCCGGGGACGTGCTAAAGGTACTGGATGAAACGAAAGAAAAGCCAGACTTCATTATATTGGATCCCCCTAGGGACGGCATCCATCCCAAGGCAATGAAAAAGATTATCGACTATGGCGTGGAGCACATGATATACATCTCCTGCAAGCCTACGAGCCTGGCAAGGGATCTGGCAGTGCTGGAGGCAAATGGGTATCATATGGAGAGAATGTGCAATGTGGATATGTTCCCCCAGACGGTGCATGTAGAGACTATTGTGTTGATACAAAAGAAAACCTCGTAGAAATCCTTTATTT
>CASGVX010000335.1 GCA_949346185.1 uncultured Lachnospiraceae bacterium | reverse complement strand
ATTGGCCAGCGGCATTGTACTGCTGATCATTGCCATCGGCGCCATCAGCCTGGGATGGACAAGGAGGGTTCCTGCCGGGCCTCAGAGTTTCTCAGCAAGTGGAAAGACATTATCATGGATGAAGATTCTGCAGAGGAATATTGCAGCATTGCCAATGTGGAGAATCTTAGGAAATGCTTCCAGGAGGGCAGAGCGCAAGTGGATGTGGAGTATTGGTGCTACGATGTGGATTCTCTGGACCGAAGATTCTGCCTCCGGGAGACATTTATCATGACGGAGGATGATGATACGGGAGACGTGTGGGCTCTGGCTGTGGTTAAGGATATCACGGAACATGTGATTAAGCAGAGGGAACAGACCCAGGCGCTGCAGGAGGCACTGCAGCAAGCTCAGCATGCCAATATTGCCAAGACCACGTTTCTCTCCAATATGTCCCATGACATCCGCACGCCCATGAATGCCATTATCGGCTTTGCAACCATTGCTGTCAGCCATATGGACAATATGGAGCAGGTGAGGGACTGCCTTCGGAAGATTCTCTCTTCCAGCAACCATCTTCTCAGCCTGATTAATGATATTCTTGACATGAGCAGGATTGAGAGCGGCAAGCTGCAGATTGTGAATCAGGAGTGCAATATTCCAGAATTGATGCACAACCTTGTAAATATCATCCAGCCTCAGGTGAAGGCCAAGCAGTTGGAACTGCGCATAGATGCATTCCATGTGGAAAATGAGGACGTGATTACAGATGCCCTCAAGCTGAACCAGATCTTAGTGAATCTCATTGGCAATGCGGTGAAATATACCCCTGCTGGCGGGATGATTCGTTTTGAGCTGGGACAGAAGGCGTCTGCACGTCATGGATATGGAACCTATGAATTTGTCATAGAAGATAATGGCATCGGCATGACGCCGGAATTTCTGGAACATATCTTCGAACCCTTCGAGCGGGAGGCCAGCACTACCAAAACGGGCATTCAGGGAACAGGCCTTGGCATGACCATTACCAAGAATATTGTAGATATGATGGGAGGCCAGATTCATGTAGAGAGCGCCGTGGGCAGAGGAAGCAAGTTCACGGTGACCCTCAGCCTGAAATTGCAGAATCTGGAGAAGGAGATGGAACAGATCAAGGAATTGGAGGGATTCCGCGTGCTGGTGGTGGACGATAACTGCGATATCTGCGAGGGCGTTGACAGAATGCTCAGGCAGATTGGCATGCATCCTGAGTGGACGGTTTCCGGCAGGGAAGCCGTATATCGGGCAAAGAGTGCCAGAGATCAGGGAAATCCCTACCATACCTTTATAATAGACTGGCAGATGCCGGAGATGAGTGGCGTGGAGACTGCCAGAAAAATCCGCCATGCAGTGGGGGATGAGGCTTCGATTATTTTCCTGACCGCATATGATTGGTCTGATATCGAGGAGGAGGCAAGGGAGGCTGGCGTGGATGCCTTTTGCGCAAAACCGGTCTTTCTGTCGGATCTCAGAACAACTCTTCTGGCGGCAAACCATTTGCTGGAGCAGGAGGAGGGGACTGCCTCCTGGATGATGCAGGATTTTCAGGGAAAACGAGTGCTCCTAGTAGACGATATTGAATTAAATCGGGAGATTGCCGTGGAAATCCTGTCGGAGGTGGGGATTCTCGTGGATACTGCCCCGGATGGTACCGATGCGGTGGCAATCATGAAGGAGGCGGAGGAGAATTGCTATGATGCCATACTGATGGACGTGCAGATGCCCATTATGAACGGCTATGAAGCCACTAGGACGATCCGCAGCCTTCCTAGAAATGATGTGAAAACCATGCCGATTATCGCCATGACCGCCAATGCACTGGAGGAGGATAAGGAGGCAGCGTTAAAGAATGGCATGGATGCCCATATCGCCAAACCTTTTAACATTGATGAATTCTTGTCAATTCTGGGGGGATTCCTGGAGAGGCGGTGAATCTCTCTGCCGCAATTCAGATGGCAGCAGGAGGCAAAGGGCTAACCTCCCAGAGTTACGTCCTGTTGCTGATACCAGCCCAGGGCATCTTCCAGATGCTCCTGTCTAAAATCCGGCCACAGATCCTTGACGATATAGAAGTCGGAGTAGACGGTCTGGAGGGGAAGAAATCCGGACAGCCGACACATGCCGCCCCACCGGACAACCAGATCGATTCTGGGTATATTGCGGGAGGCCCAGTGATTTTTCATATCCCACTCCCATCCGTAATTGACTAGAAGGTTGACTCTGACAGCGGATTCCTGTTCGTTCTGGGTTGTTTCCGTATAAGGCAACAGTTCTTCTGGAAAGCAGGGGGATTTGGCATTGCCCAGCACATAGAGCGCTGCGCCTTCCTGAACAATCATCTCAGCCGCTTCCACGCATGCTTTGGAAAAGGCTTTGAACTGTTCCTTGGGACGCTTGCAGTTATCTACGGTAAATCCGTAATATGTCAATTCCCGGATGCCGGATTTTTGGGCAGCACGGAGCAGTTCCAGTCCTGGCTCCAGCCCGAAGGAATATCCCTCTTCCTTCTTCAGTCCCCGATTTTTAGCCCATCTCCTGTTGCCATCTGGGATAATGCCGATATGTTTTGGGATGCGAAACATGCTTTTTCCTCCGTTATCGTTTATGGTTTGAGACATGCCGCCATAGGCGGCACGGATAATCAATGCCACAGTCATTATGGGCGAAAAGGTGTGCGTTTATGCATTTGATATTACGAAGCTGCGGACTCTTAGCAGGGAATGTTTACTTCTTTAGATGAAGGATTCCAAAAA